>NZ_JAMYLP010000116.1:0-14000 GCF_040318085.1 Mesorhizobium sp. M1322 | reverse complement strand
GTCGCCGTCATGCGCAAGCTCATCACAACCCTCAACGCTATGGTGCGCACCAACAAACCCTGGAATCCGGCTTTCGTTTGAAGCACGGTTGCTCATCCGTCTCGGCGCTGCGCGCCGATCCACCTTCTCCCACAGGGGGAGAAGGCAAGGTCGCGCGTTCGATCACCCCCTGGCTGCCTCTTGGATCTTGGCGATGTCGATCTTGGTCATCTGCATCATCGCCTGCATGACACGGCCGGCCTTTTCCGTGTCGGGGTCCTGCAGCAGCCTCGGCAACTGCTCCGGCACGACCTGCCAGGACACGCCGAATTTGTCCTTCAGCCAGCTGCACTGGCTGGGCTCGCCACCGCCCTCGATGAGCCTGTCCCAGAAATAGTCGACCTCCTCCTGCGTCTTGCAGTTGATGGAGAGCGAGACTGCCTCGGTGAATTTGAATTGTGGCCCGCCGTTGAGCGCCTGGAACTGCACGCCGTCGAGCTCGAAATAGGTCACCAGCACCTTGCCCTCATTATCGCCGCTGCCCTTGGGCCAGCGCATCACGCTCAGCACCTTCGAGTTCTTGAAGATGGAGATGTAGTGGTTCATGGCCTCCTCGGCCTGGTCGTCGAACCACAGGCAGGGGGTGATCTTTTGCATGTCTTGCTCCTCGGGCTGTTTCGGTTGCTATCACGTGAAAACGGCCTGACTTGGCGTTGGTGTTACTTGCCCTGCCGTTTGCCCAAGGACGGCTGCGCAGCACGCAATCCGACAGTGGCATCGAAATTTTCGAAAGAATCTGGCGCACTGCAAAATTGTGGCCAGACCAGGCTTCGGCGTCTATAACGCCTGCGGTCCGAATTCAGCGCTGCCATGCTCCCGTCGAGCGGCCAGCCAGCCAAGGAAAATTCATGCCCGCCTATCGTTCCCGCACCACCACCCATGGCCGCAAGATGGCCGGCGCCCGCGGTCTGTGGCGCGCCACCGGCATGAAGGATTCCGATTTCGGCAAGCCGATCATCGCGGTGGTCAATTCCTTCACCCAGTTCGTGCCGGGCCACGTCCATCTCAAGGATCTCGGCCAGCTGGTCGCCCGGGAGATCGAAAAGGCCGGCGGCGTTGCGAAAGAATTCAACACCATCGCCGTCGACGACGGCATCGCCATGGGCCATGACGGCATGCTCTATTCGCTGCCGTCTCGCGAGCTGATCGCCGACTCGGTCGAGTACATGGTCAATGCCCACTGCGCCGACGCCATGGTCTGCATCTCGAATTGCGACAAGATCACGCCAGGCATGCTGATGGCGTCGCTGCGCCTCAATATCCCGACGGTCTTCGTCTCCGGCGGGCCGATGGAAGCCGGCAAGGTGGTGCTCGCCGGTAAGACGCAGGCGCTCGATCTGGTCGACGCCATGGTCGCTGCCGCCGACGACAATATCTCCGATGAGGACGTCAAGACCATCGAGCGCTCGGCCTGCCCGACCTGCGGCTCCTGCTCAGGCATGTTCACCGCCAACTCGATGAACTGCCTGACCGAGGCGCTCGGCCTTTCGCTGCCCGGCAATGGCTCGACGCTTGCCACCCATGCCGACCGCAAGCGACTGTTCGTCGAGGCCGGCCATCTGATCGTCGATCTCGCCCAGCGCTACTACGAGCAGGACGACGACACCGCGCTGCCGCGCAGCATCGCCTCGAAAGGCGCCTTCGAGAACGCCATGACGCTCGACATCGCCATGGGCGGCTCGACCAATACCGTGCTGCACATCCTGGCTGCCGCGCATGAGGGGGAGGTCGATTTCGATCAGGACGACATTGACGCACTGTCACGCAAGGTGCCGGTGCTATGCAAGGTTGCCCCCGCCAAGGCGGATGTGCATATGGAAGACGTCCACCGCGCCGGCGGCATCATGGCGATCCTCGGTCAGCTCGATAACGCCGGACTGATCAACCGCGACCTGCCGACCGTACATACGCGGACCCTCGGCGAAGCGCTCGACCATTGGGATATCTCCCGCACGTCAAGCCAGAATGTCCGCGACTTCTTTCTGGCGGCCCCGGGCGGCGTGCCGACGCAGGTCGCCTTCAGCCAGGATCGCCGCTGGGACGAACTCGATCTCGACCGGGAGAAGGGTGTCATCCGTTCGGCCGAATATCCATTTTCCAAGGACGGTGGTCTTGCCGTGCTGAAAGGCAACCTTGCGCTCGACGGCTGCATCGTGAAGACCGCGGGCGTCGATGAATCGATCCTGAAATTCACCGGCCCGGCCAGGGTGTTCGAAAGCCAGGACGCCAGCGTCAAGGCGATCCTGTCCAACGAGATCAAGGCCGGCGATGTCGTCGTCATCCGCTATGAAGGGCCGCGCGGCGGTCCCGGCATGCAGGAAATGCTCTACCCGACCAGCTATTTAAAATCGAAGGGCCTCGGCAAAGCCTGCGCGCTGGTCACCGACGGCCGCTTTTCCGGCGGCACCTCAGGCCTGTCGATCGGCCATGCCTCTCCCGAGGCGGCGGAAGGCGGGCTGATCGGGCTGGTGCATGAGGGCGATACGATCGAGATCGATATCCCGAACCGCACCATCCGGCTTGCCGTCGACGACGCGGAGCTGGCCGCCCGCCGCGCGGCGATGGAGGCCAAGGGAGCTGCCGCCTGGAAGCCCGAGGAAAAGCGCAAGCGCAAGGTGACGATGGCCTTGCGCGCCTACGCGTCCATGGCGACCAGTGCTGCCAAGGGTGCGGTAAGGTATGTGCCGGAATAGGTCTGCTTCTTCAAAGGGATGACGACAGATGACTTTCGATCTCATCGTCCGCGGCGGCATGCTGCCCGACGGCACGATCGCCGACATCGGCATCATCGGCGAGACGATCGCGGCCATCGAGCCGGAGCTGAACGTTACCGCAGGCACGGCGATCGACGCCCATGGCAATCTGATCTCGCCGCCTTTCGTCGATCCGCATTTTCACATGGACGCCACGCTCTCGCTGGGCATCCCGCGCATCAACGCGTCGGGCACACTGCTGGAAGGCATTTCGCTGTGGGGCGAACTGAAGCCGCTGTTGACGCACGAAGCGGTGCGCGAGCGCGCGCTCGCCTATTGCGACTGGGCTGTCACAATGGGCTTGCTCGCCATCCGCACCCATGTCGATGTCTGCGATACCAGGCTGCTGGCGGTCGAAGCCCTGCTCGATGTGAAGAAGACGGTCGCGCCCTATATCGACCTGCAACTGGTCGCCTTCCCGCAGGATGGGTTCTATCGCTCGCCGACGGCGCGCGATAACACCATCCGCGCGCTCGACATGGGTGTCGACATCGTCGGCGGCATTCCGCATTTTGAGCGCACCATGGCCGACGGCACGCGTTCGGTGACGGAACTTTGCGAAATCGCAGCAAAGCGCGGCTTGATGGTCGACCTGCATTGCGACGAGACAGATGATCCGCTGTCGCGCCATATCGAACAACTGGCCTATGAGACGCAGCGCCTCGGCCTGCAGGGCAGGGTCGCCGGCTCGCATCTTACTTCGATGCACTCGATGGACAATTACTATGTTTCGAAGCTGTTGCCGCTGATCGCCGAGGCTGGGGTCTCGGTGATCCCCAATCCGCTGATCAACATCATGCTGCAGGGCCGCCACGACACATTCCCCAAACGCCGCGGCCTGACGCGGGTCAAGGAAATGTTTGCCCACGGCATCCGCGTCGGCTGGGGTCAGGATTGCGTGCTCGACCCCTGGTATTCGCTGGGCACCGCCGACATGCTCGACGTCGCCTTCATGGGCCTTCACGTCGCCCAGATGTCGAGCCCGGCCGACATGGCGCGCTGCTTCGACATGGTCACCAACGTCAACGCCGCCATCATGGGCCTCGACCATCTCGGCCTGGCGGTCGGCAAGCGCGCCAGCCTCGTCGTCCTCGATGCCGGCGACCCGGTCGAGGCCCTGCGCCTGCGCCCCGAGCGCCTCTGCGTCATCGCCAGGGGCAAGGTGGTGGCCGAGCGGGCCAGGCAGGAAACCCGGCTTTCGATCGCGGGACGGCCGGGAACAGTGAACCGCAGGCATCGCCGGCCCACTTCATGACCAATGATGGCAGGCCCAACGGGACGTTGGGACTGCATCAGGCCGCGCGCTTTGATCAGATGAAGTCCGCCGCTCTGGTGTAGGCCCAGCCGATTTCCGGCTCTGGTCTGGCCGGTCTCCCGATTTCCGCTCGTCAAAGCGGCGGCTTGCGTCTACGACGCTGCTCACCGAGCTTTCAAGCGGGAGGAAGCGACATCGGCATGGCAGAGCCAACAGCCCAGAATTCGACGATCAGGAACGTGCTTTTGGCTGGCATTCTGCTGATGCTGGCCGGCGATTTCCTGTTTGCGTTGAACGATGCGATGGGCAAATGGCTGGTCGCCAGCTTTTCCGTCGGCCAGGTCATCCTGATCCGTTCCATTGGCGCCTTTTTCGTGCTCGGCCCGATGATCGCGCGTCAAGGCACGGCCAAGCTGTTCCGCATGGAGCGCCTGGAACTGCAGGTCCTGCGCGTCGTCATGACGACCCTCGACACGGCGCTGTTCTACGCCGCCGTCGTCTATCTGCCGCTCGCCGACGTCATGAGTTTCTACATGGCGGGGCCGATCTACGTGGCGGCACTATCCCACCTGTTGCTCGGCGAAAAGGTCGGCTGGCGCCGCTGGATGGCGATCCTGGTCGGCTTCGGCGGCGTGCTGATCATGCTCAAACCGTCCTCGGCCGCGTTTTCGCTGTCGTCGACCTTCGCGCTGGCCGGAAGCATTTCATTCGCCTTCGCCATCATCCTCAACCGGCGGCTGCGTGGCACCAGCGACACCTCGCTTGTTACCTGGCAAACCATCGGCACGCTGCTGGTCGGCGGGTTCTTGACCATCGGCAACTGGCAGACGCCGTCCTCGCTCGATTTCGGCGCCATGCTGCTTCTTGGCATCGTCTCCTGCGGCGCGCATTTGATGATCACCAGGGCGCTGAAACTGGCGCCCGCCTCGACGCTGGCGCCGCTGCATTACAGCCTGCTGCTGTGGGCCGTCATCTTCGGGCTGGCCTTCTTCGGCGACATGCCCGGCCCGCGCATCCTGATCGGCTCGGGCATCATCGTGCTGGCCGGCCTGTTCATCTTCCATCGCCAGAAAGTGGTCGACAGTGTGCAGCCCGAAAACGTACCGAAAGGCGTCAACTAGGGTCCAGATTTCTGGTAGCTTAAGGTTCAGATTTTTTGGTACTTAACCCACGCGCAATGCCGCCAGATGCCTTGAGAAGTCGGCCGTCTCCATCAGCGCCCTGCAGCGCGAAAAGCGCCCGTCGGCATAGGTGCGGAAATCGTCGGCCGGATTGCTGTTGGCAAGCTGGATTAGCCCCCACAGCGTCCACAAGAGATCGCACATCGCCTTGTAGATGACGACGCGGCCCCGCTCCGCCGGCGTTGGCTCGCCACCGAAATAGGCGCCCATCATTTCGTCCTCCTGCGCCGTATCAAATTGTCCTTCGACGCTGAGGTCGCCGAGATCCCAGAGCGGATCGTTCATGCCGGAATATTCCCAATCGACGATCCACATCCTGTCGCCCGTATCGAGAAAGTTTTCGCACAGCGGATCGCAGTGGCAGGCGACAAGAGGCAGGGGATGCGCGGCAAGCGCCGAGCGCACGGTTTCCGCCTCACGCACGACGTCGTGGTAACCGGCAGGCAGGGCGACATCCTTGGTCGACAGCACCTTCAGATAGTCGTCGATCATCGCAAAAAGCTCGAAGCGGAAGGGAAACACCGCGCCGGAACCGTGCAGCTTACGGAAGGCCTTGCCGGCGCGCGCCGGACTGCCATGCCTTGTCTTGAACTTTTCCGGCGACATCGTCTCGGCTCCAACGACGAAACGCGTCACCATCACGCCTGTCTCGCCGTCGACATGCAGCAGCTCGGGGCTGACGCCGGCCTTGGCGGCTTCCCGTGCTGCCACCGCCTCGTTGGCTCGGTTGATATACTCCTCTGTGCCTTTGCCGGGGATCCGCAGGCAGACATCTCCAGCCCTGAAGACGAGGTTGGTGAGGCCACCAAGCCGCTCCAAGGGTCCCTCGTAGCCGGCCAGCCCCGGAATGGCTGCAAGCGCCGCGCGTGCTTCCTCGTCCACCATCGCTTCCGCCCTCTTTGCGTCTTTATTTGTGGCGACGACGGTTCCACAAATTTCGCCGTTTGGCTATCATCGGCGGCATGCGATTCACTCCAGCGCCGTGCGTCCCTGTTGGACGTGCAAAGGACGCTGCAGCACTTAGATTTTGCGGATAGGACTGCGATGGCGGACAGGAAAAATGAGGGCGCGCTCGCCGCAGCCTATGCGGCGAAGCGGCCAGAGGAGGTGGCGGCGCTCTACGATCGCTGGTCCGACAGCTACGACGCCGACATGTCGGCGGCCGGTTACCGCCATCCGACCATCTGCCTTGCCCTGCTTGCCCGCCACCTGCCGCGCGGCGCGGCACCACTCCTCGATGCCGGCGCCGGCACCGGGCTCATCGGCGAGTGGCTGAAGATCGCGGGCTATCCGCAGGTCGAGGCGCTCGACATTTCCGCGGGCATGCTGGCCCAGGCAGCGCGCAAGGGCGTCTATTCGGCGCTTCACTGTCTGGCGCTCGGCGGACCGCTGCCTTTCGCGGATGACGCCTATGCCGGTATCATATCGGCCGGCGTCTTCACCTCGGGCCATGTCGGCGCCGAGGGGCTCGACGAACTGATCCGTATCTGCCGGCCGGGCGGGATAATCGTGCTGACGGTCAAGAATACGCTGTGGGACGCCGGCTTTTCCGCACGGATCGCCGAACTCGAGGCGAAGGGCGTCGTCACGCGTGCCGAGGAGACGTCGCCCTATGTCTCCATGCCGGGCGAGGCGGACACCGTGCCGAGCCGCGGCCTCGTTCTGCGCGTGAACTGATCTAGGCTCTGATTCTTGCTCCCGCCGGGTCGTAAAGCGGCTCGAGGTGGATCTTTGCCGGCGTCCGTTCCATCGCCACCACCAGCTCGTAATCGCCGGAGGCGAGGAAATCGTCGCTGACGCCATCGGCGTTGCGCACGTAACCATAGCCGATATTCTTGCCGACCGTGTAGCCATAGCCGCCGCTGGTCAGGTAGCCGACCGGCTCGTTGTTGCGCAGGATCGTCTCGCGCCCGAGCAGCACGATCTCGCAATCGTCGACCGTGAAGCCGGCAAAGCGTTTTTTCAGCGCGGCGCCGCTGATCTCTTCCAGCGCCCGCCGCCCGAGAAAATCGGTATTCTTGCGAAGCTTCACCGCCCAGCCGAGGCCGGCCTCCTGCGGCGTGTCATTGGGCGTGATGTCGGAGCCCCAGGCGCGGTAGCCTTTTTCCAACCGCAGCGATTCCAGCGCCCGGTAGCCGACCGGGCGAATGCTGTGCTTCTCGCCCGCCGCCATCAGCGCGTCGAAGATCTCGTCCGTCGCCGCGATCGGCACATGCAGCTCCCAGCCGAGCTCGCCGACATAGGTGACGCGCAGCGCCCGAACTGTGTGGCCGGCGATGAGGATTTCACGCACATGTCCGAACGGGAAAGCGGTGTTCGACACATCCGCATCGGTCACCGCAGCCAGCACGTCGCGGGCGCGCGGGCCCATCAGCGACAGCGTGCCGAAATCCTCGGTGACATCGGTGAGCGTCACGTCGAGCTCGTTGCCGACATGGTCGCCGATCCACGAGAAATCATGCGTTCTAAAACCGGTGCCGGTGACGACGTAGAATTGCTCTTCGCCGAGCCGGGCCACGGTCAGGTCGGCCTCGATACCGCCGCGCGTGTTGAGAAGCTGCGTGTAGGTCAGCCGACCGACCGGCTTGGCGACATCGTTGGCGCAGATCCAGTCGAGGGCCTTCAGCGCGTCCGCACCGGTCAGTTCATATTTGGCGAAGGACGACTGGTCGAAGATACCGACATGTTCGCGCACGTGCCGGTGCTCGTCGCCGACCGGCGCGAACCAGTTCTGCCGGCCCATCGAATAGATGTCCTTCGGCTCGACGCCTTCGGGCGAAAACCAGTTCGGCCGCTCCCAACCGAGTTTGGAGCCGAACACGGCGCGGTGCATTTGCAGCCGTTCATAGAGGGGCGACACGATCCGTGGCCGGCCCGTGACATACTCCTCATGCGGGAAGCCGATCGTGTAGTGCTTGCCATAAGCTTCCAGCGTGCGGTCGCGAACCCATTGCCGGTCGCGGTGCAGGTCGGAAAAGCGTCTGATATCGACCACCCACAGGTCGAGCGGCGCCTCGCCGTCGACCACCCATTGCGCCAGCACCCAGCCGGCGCCGCCGCCCGCCGCGATGCCGAAAGCGTTGAAGCCGGCGCCGACGAACATATTGGCGCATTCGGGTGCCACGCCGAGAATGAAACTGCCGTCCGGCGTGAAACTCTCCGAACCGTTGATCATCTGCTTGACGCCGACGGTTTCGAGCGCCGGAACCCGCGCGATCGCCTGGTTCATGTGCTGCTCGAAATGATCGTAATCGTCGTCGAAAAGCCGGAACTGCCAGTCATCAGGCACGTCGCCCCCGGGAAGATCGGTCGTCCAGGCTTGCGGGTTCGGTTCATAGCCGCCCATCACCAGCCCGCCGACCTCCTCCTTGAAATATATGCGGCGGTCGGGGTCGCGGATCGTCGGCGCATCGGTCGCCAGCCCGTCTATTCTTTCGGTAACGATATACTGGTGCTTGACCGGCTGCAGCGGCACGTTGATACCGGCAAGGGCGCCGACCTGCCGCGCCCATTGCCCGGCACAGTTCACCACCTTGCCACAGGCGATACCGCCCTTGTTGGTCTTTACCGCGGTGATGCGGCCATCCTGCATGTCGAAGCCGGTGACGCGGACATCCTCGAACAGTCTGGCGCCATGCATGCGCGCGCCTTTGGCCAGCGATTGCGTGATGTCGGAAGGGCTTGCCTGGCCGTCGGTCGGCAGCCAACTGGCCCCAACGAGATCGCCAGTTTCCAGCAGCGGCCACATTGTCTTGACCTCGGCCGGTGACAGCAACTGCATGTCGATGCCGAAGCTTTTCGCCGTCGTCGCCAGCCTCTTGTACTCGATCCAGCGGTCGGCATTGGTGGCGAGCCTGAGGCACCCGGTCATCTTCCAGCCGGTGGCCAGCCCGGTTTCGGCTTCGAGCCCCTTGTAGAGGTCGACCGAATATTTGAGCACGCGGGTGATAGAGGCCGACGAGCGCAACTGGCCGACCAGCCCCGCCGCATGCCATGTAGAGCCCGAGGTCAGTTTGCCCTGTTCCAAGAGCACGACATCGGCTTTGTGGTCACGCGCCAGATGATAGGCCGTCGAACAGCCGATGATGCCGCCGCCGATGACGACGATCTCGGCGTAGGCGGGCAATGTCATGATTTCTGTCCGTATTTCGTTCGGTAGTTTTCCAGCGCGGCATCGAGCCGCGTCAGGTTTTCGTCGGTATAGGCGACGTAGTCGATGCCGGGCGCGTCGAGATAAAGTTCGGAAACCATGCTCCACATCGCCTCGCGCAGCAGCGATGCGCATTGCATGGCCGCATGTGAGCGGCGGATCGCCTCGTCCGGCTCCTTCATGAAATAGGCGGTCAGGAAGGCGAATGACTCCTCGTCGTTCATGCTGGCGTTCGAGGCGACCCCGGCAAGGTCGAACATTGCCGTGTTGAAGCCGGCATACTCAAAATCGATCAGCCACAGCCGGTGGCCGTCGTCGAGAATATTAGCCGGCAAAAGATCGTTGTGGCCAAAGACGATCGGCAGCAGTTTCTGCGCCCGTTCGAGCTCGTCCGCAAGCGTCAGCAGCCGCGGCAACTCGCTTCGCATGCGGCTGCCGGCTTCCTCCAGTGTGCGCGCATAGTCGCGGATGACATGGAACACCCAGAACATAAAACCGGCGCCGGAGACATGATTGGGCATCTCCCGATGGAAGCCGCGCATCAGGGCGGCGACGCGGCCGATATTGGCGCGTACGTCTTCCGCGACATACGTCTTCGCCCCGAGAAATTCCGTCACCAAGATGCCGGGCTCGGAATAAAGAACCGCCGGCGCGAAGCCGGCGGCGTGTGCCGCACGGGTGGTCATCACCTCGCGCTCGCGAAAGACGTGATGGAATGGAAAGTCCTGGCCGAAGCGCACGACATGCCGACCGGCCGCGTCCTTGACCAGATAGTTGGCGTTGCTCAGGCCGCCCGGCAGCGGCGCGATCTCGATGCTGCCGGTCCAGCAGGGCAGGGCGCGGATGCGGTCCTCGGCGGTCACAGGTTCATCCCTCGTTGGGCGGGGTTCAAGACGCCGCGGGCGAGACAAAGATGGCGGCCGGCAGGAGGGAGCAATGCGAACATCTCGTCGGTGCGGGATGCCAGGATCGGTACCCCGCACCGCACCGACGAGCCCCTGTGCCGGGTTCTTCGACGCCGGCATCCGCCCCCGCGGATTCGAAAAAATCCTTTTCCCTTGCGCCGGACGATTTTCCCGACGTTCGGGCAAGCGAATTTTGGTGCGGCTCTGCCATCGTTCTCCCGTGGCAGTTCCGAAGCCTGTCACGAGCCAGTGTCACGCCATGTGATCCGGCTTGTCAACGAAAACTTGTGGCTTTTTCTGTCTTCTTGCCCGAAACCTTTAGGATTCCTTGTGAACTGTGGCCGATTTGCCTTAGAACCGGTCAGCAGCGCAACAATCCGATTGGGCGAACCCGATGATCCATTCGAAGCGGCATGGCGAGATACTGCGTCTCTTGCAGGAGGAGGGCACCGTCACCATCGCCAGCCTGGCCGACCGGCTGGGTGTTTCGCTGGAAACCGTGCGCCGCGACGTCAAGCCGCTGACCAGCGACGGTTCGATCCTGAAGATGCATGGCGCGGTCCGCCTGCCCTCAATGGCCGGCGAGGCGCCGTTCGAGCGGCGCATGCGCGAGAATGCCGATGCCAAGCGCGCCATCGCCGGCATGGTTGCCGGCACCATCCGCGACGGCGAATCGATCATGCTCGACACCGGGACCACCACGTCTTTCCTGGCCCGCGAGCTGCTCGGCCACCGGCGGTTGACGGTGGTCACCAACTCCTCGGACATCGCCCGCACGCTGGCCACCGTCAACGGCAACAAGGTCTACATGGCCGGCGGCGAATTGCGCAGCGATTCAGGCGCCGCCTTCGGCGTCTCGGCCATCGAATTCGTCAGCCGCTTTTCTGTCAACCATGCGGTGATCTCCACCGGCGCGGTCGACGCCGTTACGGGCGTCATGGACTATGATCTGGAAGAGGCGGAATTCGCCCGCATGGTGTTATCGCGCGGCCAGCGCTCGCTCGTCATCACCGACCACACCAAGTTCGGCCGCCAGGGCCTGGTCCAGGTCTGCGGCCTCGACGGTTTTTCCGAACTCGTCACCGATCGGCCGCCGCCGCGCGCCATCGCCGCCGCGCTTGGGCAAGCGGGCGCGCGGCTCAGCATTGCCGGTGACGAAACCGGGATCTGACCTGGCCAGAGCGGTGAGCCGGAGATCGGTGGCTTTTCTTCCCTATCATACCGGTGTTTAGTCCGGCGATGGCCTTCACCATCCGCCAATTGCAATTCTTCATCGCCGTGGCCGAGCAAGGCACGGTGTCGGGTGCTGCGCAGAATCTGTCGATCTCGCAATCGTCGGTGACCGAGGCGATCAAGGAGCTCGAAGGCGATCTCGGCGTCGAACTGTTCGAGCGCCATCCGCGCGGCCTCAACATCACCCACAAGGGCCATCAGTTCCTGCGCCACGCGACAAAGATCCTTGCCGACGTTTCCGATGCGCGCCGCGCCTTCTTCGGCGAGCAAGCGGCGGCGGGCGGCCGGCTGCAGCTCGGTGTCACTTCACTGGTCGCCGGCTATGTGCTGTCGGACCTTCTCGCCCGCTATCGCCGCGCCTATCCGGGCGTCGAGATCTCGGCCATCGAGGACAATGGCGACTACCTCGAACATTTGCTGATCGGCGGCAAGCTCGACATCGCCGTCATGGTCACCTCGAACCTGCGCGACCGCACCGCCCTGCAGTCCGAAATCCTCGAAGTCTCGGCCTACCGGCTGTGGTTACCGCTTGGCCATCCGCTGTCCGGCGCCGACATCATCGGCATTGGCGACATCGCCTCGGAGCCGCTGATCATGCTGACCGTCGACGAGATCGAGGAGAATACCGGAAAGCTGCTGGCGGCGATCGGCGCCAAGCCGCATGTCGCCTTCCGCACCCGCTCGGTCGAAGCGGTGCGCAGCCTCGTCGCTACCGGCGCCGGCGTGGCGCTGCTGCCCGACCTCGTCTACCGGCCATGGTCGCTCGAAGGCGACCGCATCGAATCGCGCGATGTCTCGGGCTCGTTGCCGGTTGTTCAGGTCGGCACGGTCTGGCGGCGCGGCTCCGGCTTGCCGCAGGCCGCGCGCGACTTTATCGGGCTTGCCCAGTCGCAGCGCATGGTTCGTCAGCGGCCGGACAAGAACGGCCGCTAATCCATCGGAAAAACCGATATCGCCTTTCTGACAAATGAATTTGCGAAACCGGAAATTTCAAAGCACCTTGATAATCAGGGAACAAGCCGCCGTTAGAGCGACGTGCGTCCAATTGGACGCACAAAGTAAGACATTTAGTTTTCGCATCGTGCTTTCCGAAAATCGATTCGATTTTCGGCCCGAATGCGAGAGTGCGGCCCCTTAGAGTCGCGCATGATCCTTACCGAAAACCGAAACGGTTTCGGGGTCATGCGCAAAAATGGGAGATCGACGATGAATTCATTCCTGAAGTCATGCACTGCATTGACGGTTGCTTTCGCCTTCTCCGGCCAGGCCATCGCCCAGGTTACGGAGCTCGGCAAGGGCGAAGGCCAGGTCAACATTGTCGCCTGGCCCGGTTACATCGAACGCGGCGAAACCGACAAGGGCTACGACTGGGTCACCTCTTTCGAGAAGGACACAGGCTGCAAGGTCAACATCAAGACCGCCAACACCTCCGACGAGATGGTCGCGCTGATGAATGAAGGCGGCTTCGACCTCGTTACCGCCTCGGGCGACGCTTCGCTGCGCCTCGTCGCCGGCAAGCGGGTCCAGCCGATCAACACCGATCTCATCCCGAGCTGGAACACGGTCGACGACCGGCTCAAGGATGCGCCGTGGTTCACGGTTGGCGGCGTCCACTACGGCGCCCCCTACCAGTGGGGACCGAATGTGCTGATGTACAACACCGAGGTGTTCAAGGAAGCGCCGAAGAGCTGGAACGTCGTCTTCGAGGAGATGACCTTGCCTGACGGCAAGTCGAACAAGGGCCGCGTGCAGGCCTATGACGGGCCGATCCACATCGCCGATGCGGCCAACTATCTGATGTTTCACAAGCCGGAGCTCGGCATCAAGGATCCCTACGAGCTGACCGAAGACCAGTACAAGGCCGCCCTCGATCTGCTGCGCGTCCAGCGCACGCTGGTCGGACGCTACTGGCATGACGCTGCCATCCAGGTCGATGACTTCCAGAACGAAGGCGTCGTTGCCTCCGGTTCATGGCCCTACCAGGTCAACACGCTGATTGCTGCCAAGAAGCCGGTCGCTTCGACCATTCCCCAGGAAGGCGTCACCGGCTGGGCCGACACGACCATGCTGGCGGCCGACGCAGCCCACCCGAACTGCGCCTATATGTGGATTGAGCACTCGCTGTCACCTAAAGTGCAGGGCGATGTCTCCGCCTGGTTCGGCTCACTGCCGGTGGTGCCGGCTGCCTGCAAGGGCAACGAACTGCTCGGCGACGAAGGCTGCAAGACCAACGGCTACGACAATTTCGAAAAGATCAAGTTCTGGAAGACGCCAGTGTCGAAGTGCGCCACCCAGGACCAGTGCGTGCCTTACTATCGCTGGGTGTCGGACTATATCGGCGTCATCGGCGGACGGTGAGTTCCTTACCCTCGCCCTTGTGGGGAGGGTCGACGCGCAGCGTCGGGGTAGGGGCCGCTCGGCAGTTCCTGCCAAATGACCCCCACCCGCGGCACCCTACCTCCCCACAAGGGGGAGGTAGGGTGC
>NZ_JAMYLP010000115.1:0-14524 GCF_040318085.1 Mesorhizobium sp. M1322 | reverse complement strand
TGTTCATTCGGACCCTCCGGTGAGTGCTGAAGCCTGGTAACTCCAGTCTCCCCGGTCCGGTCCGAATGGACAACCTCCCGAAAGCTCACAGCTAGGGGTCGTTAGCTAGGGGCCAACCGATTCGACGATTGGACCGAAGGACGAAATGAGGATCTGCGCAGCTAAGTCCCTTCCTGCGCTGATAAAGGACCACCCGCCATTCCTCGATTTGGCGGGTGGTCCACAGAACGGATGACCAAGTCCGCCGACCGCGATTGTTAGCGCTCGAACGCAGTGAGGAGGGGTTCAGATGCTTGATCTTCCCAAAGATTATGCCGGTCGTGTCATGAATATTGACGCTGAGCTACTTGAATGCGTCCGAATTATCAATCTTGACACAAACAAGCCGAAGCTTGTGAACAATTGCGGCTCGCACAAGACAATAAAGGTCTTGAGTTGGGACGGGGACGGTGGCCTCGTTGCAACTCGATGGTTCCATTTGGAAGATGGCCGAGACAGGCCGATTCTCTTCCCAGGGTTTCACATGGCCGTTAGTGAAGTGACAGACTTTGCCGACGTGGGAGGCGAGGATGGGTCAAGGTTTCTCGAAACCTGGAAGCACACCGCGCCAGGACAAGAATGGTGGGAGGCCAGGAACACCAATCGAGAGCGGTGGAACGCGGTGAGCTTTTCAGCGTTCCATGGCACCACGAAGCAGTATGACGTTGCTTACGCGTTGGCCCCTGGAGAGCGAATTAACATATGGGGTGCTCCCAGCATCTCTAAACCTTTCTTCGCGCTCAATTGGGCGCGGCTCGATCCCCTGTAAGCTCGAGGCCCGCTTGCGGCGGCCGAAGCTGAGCCGGTCATAGCGCAAGCAAAGCCCGCGCTCACTCCTCCGAGCGCGGGCCGACCGGATTGCAGCCCGATCTGCAGGGGGCTAAATCTTGGGGGGTTGGCCCACTGATCCTACACAACTGTTAGCACAAGCTTATGTTCCGCTTGACGAACACTCCCGCAAACCGAGGCGGAATTCCGGTTATTCTCCCTGCCAAAAATCCTGCAGCGACGCGTTGCGGAGGTCCTCTTCGCCGCGCAAGTGCCTCACGCGAGCTTTGATCCCCGGCTTGACCCATTGCGTTGCCGGCCGCTTCTTCATGTCCTTGGGTGCCTCGCCAAGATGATCCTGCACCCGCTTCCATAGCCTCTCGCGCATCTCGCGATTGACGCTAACGAAGGCGCTGCCGACGTATTTGCCGGTGCCAGGCTCGGCCATCAGGGCGAATGCCGGCTTTCCAGCCTCACGCTCGACGCCGAGCAGCTCAAATTCCCCGACAGTGTAGCATTTCGTCTTCAGCCAGTTGGTCGAAGGGCCGCTGCGATATTTGCTGTCCCGACGCTTGGACACCATTCCCTCTAGGCCGGCCTGGTCGACCAGCTGATATATCGCGTTGGCATCGCCCGGCAGCGCCTGGCTGAACCGGATGCGGATGTCAGGCGGGATGATGCCGGCAAGGGTATCGCGGCGCTCTTGCAGCGCCATGTCGCGCAGGTCGTGGCCGTTAAGGTGCAGCAGATCGAAGGCGACGAAATAGAGAGCGTGCTGGCGCCGCGTGATGGCCTTGCGCAAAGCCGCGAAATCCGACAGGCCGGCATCATTGAGCACGATGATCTCACCGTCGATGATGGCGCTGTCCACAGCGAGCGACTTCGATGCGGCGACCAGGTCGCGGTATTTCGCCGTCCAGTCCAAGCCACGGCGGGTGAAAATGCGCGTTCCGCATTCGTCAATGATCATTTGCGACCGATAGCCGTCGAACTTGAGCTCATGAAGCCACACGCCGCTTTCGGGAGGCTTCTCCACCAAAGTCGGCATTAGTGGCGGGACAAACTTCAAACGCATGCATTGCCTCGCAAAACCGCGACTCACTTAGCATACGCTTAATTAGTTCCCATTTTAACGAATCGTTGACCGCGCTGTCCCAGAATAGGACGGCGCGGTTAAACCCAACCGGACTGCGCAGGCGGCTCCGGCAATTCAGCACCCCGCCTCACACTGTCGGAGCCGCTTCCACACTCCTCTAATATACCAGCAGTGGTTGAATCAACTGTTACCGCACGTGCTTTCCAGTGCGCTTTCCCAGTCGTTAGACTTTGATGGAACCGGGCCTCGTCCGGCCCCGACCTTCACGGGTGACGCTGAAACAGTCCATCTGATGAAGAAGCATGGACGGCCACGATGACGTCACCAACCCTGGGGCCGGCCTCAAGCCAGTGCTTAAGGCTATTGAACAGACATGCCATGCCGGGGCGCTGCCGAGCGAAGAGCCGCCCTGTTACTTTACCGCCCCGAGCCGCGAGGGCTCTTGAGGCTGTCGAAAGGCTGAGCGGTAAGAGCAAGCAGAAGCCCGCGCTACTCCTCAGGGCGCGGGCCGACCGGATCCAGCCCGATCTGCAGCAGGCTAAGCGTGGGGGATAGACCCACTGGTACCACACAACTGTTAGCGGACTGTAATGTTCCGCTTGAGGAAAACTCCCCCAATCAGCGTCCAAAATGGCGCGATGTTGACAGCGTTGACAACGATTCGCGCTGGCCCTTTTCGATAGACCCAGCGTGGCCCCGCTCTCTGTGATCAGAAAATCTAAAAAGCCCCATCTGTCGAATTGGACAGGTCCTCGAATGCGCGAATTTCCTTAAGCCGTGCCTCAAGCGCCGCCCTTGTCGCAGTAACGGCATCGCTACCGGCCAGGAACTGCTTTGGCGGATTGTCCATTCCGGCGATTTTCACAAGGGCGTCGCCAAGTTTGGCGGGGTCACCCTGCTGCTTGCCGTTGTAGCCGGACCACATGGCTTCGGCGCTGCCTTCTGCAGCATAGTCGTCGATGGTGCCGCTGCCGTACTTGGCGTTCTGATCATCGAGGAGGTCGGTGCGGAAAAAGCCCGGTGCGACGGCGGTGATCTTGATGCCGAACTGGGCGACTTCCTGAGCCACCGACTGCGAAAAGCCTTCGACGGCGAACTTGGCGGCGCTATACGCCCCGCAATGCTTGAAGCCCATGATTCCGGCGAGTGAACTGACATTGATAACGTGTCCTGAGCGCTGTTTGCGCATGACGGGAAGGACCGCGCGCATGACGTGAACCACGCCGTACAGATTGGTCGAAATCAACCCGTCGATTTCCACGGTGGTCAACTCTTCGAAGTTGCCGAGCAGGCTGTAACCGGCATTGTTGACCAGAACGTCGATGCGGCCAAACGCCGCCATCGCCTTATCGACGGCCGCCTTGGCCTGTATTTCATCGGCCACATCCAACTGGATGAGCGCAAGTCTGTCGCTAGCGACACCGCGCAGGGCGTTGCTCACCTTATCGAGGTTGCGGCCGGTTGCGACCACCCGATCGCCTGCCTTCAGTGCCGCCCTGGCGGTTGCGGCGCCGATGCCGCTGCCAGCCCCTGTGATGAACCAAACTTCGCTCACATCTAACTCCTGTTTTCGAGTGAACAGGAAATTAGGTGATGTCGCGCCGGCCGATTAGACGGCATAATCGGCATGAAGTTAGAAATCACATTGATAAATGATCGGCCACCCCGGTTATGCCCTGTATCGGAGAGCGTCGACCAGGAGCGTGAAGGCGGCAGTATGCTGCCGCCGGCTTGGGTAATAGAGGTGGTAGCCAGAATATGGCGGGCACCAGTCTTCCAGCACCCGGACCAGGCGGCCGTCGGCAAGATGCTGGGATATCTGACTTTCGAACGTGTAGACCAAACACAAACCATCGACTGCGGCATGCAAGAGCATCTCGTTGTCGTTGAAAATAAGCGGTCCATTGACCCTGACCTCAAGTTCGACACCGCCCTTATCGAACTCCCAGGCATAAAGGCCGCCCCCGGTGTTCTGACGATAGCTTGCGCATCGGTGTTCGCTCAAGTCGCGGGGTGTCTGCGGGGCGGGACGATCGGCAAAGTACGACGGGGATCCCACGACTGCCATCCTGACGTCTGGGCTGATCCGGACCGCCACCATGTCCTTTTGCACCTGTTCGCCCATACGGATACCGGCGTCGAAGCGATCTGCGACAATGTCGGTGAGACCTTCATCCACATGGACCTCGACCGTGATGTCGGGATAATTCGGCAGGAGTTTCGAAAGTACGGGCCACAGAACGGTTCGTGCGGCATCCCGGAACGTGGTGATGCGGATCGTGCCTGCAGGCTTGTCGCGAAGCGCCGTGAGCGCAGCAATTTCACTATCGATATGGTCAAATGCCGGCCGCAGGCTGGTAAGTAGCCTTTCGCCTGCCTCGGTCAGCGACAGGCTGCGCGTCGTTCGCGAAATCAATCGCACGCCGATCCGTTGTTCAAGCATACGGACCGCATAGCTGAGTGCGGATTGGGAGAGGCCGAGCTTTGCGGCCGCGCGTGTGAAGCTGCCTTCCTCGGCAACCGCGATAAAAACAGCCCATTCGCTGAAGTCGCCTTTTCTCACCTATAAACCTCATTTCTAGATTCATGAGGATTATGGCGGACAATCAGCATGTTTGTCCCGACATATTATTCTCGCACAGCCCGTGCCGGCAGGAGCCAGTATCTGCTTCGCCCGCCGCTGAACCAGAAGCAGCGAGCAGAAGCGGTTTGACGCAAAAAGGACTACGTCAGATTGAAGGGCAATTGACGCAGCGGTTTGCCGGTGAGCCGTGCGACGGCGTTGGCAAATGCCGGCGCCAACGGCGGCAAGCCGGGTTCACCCATGCCCGTCGGCGGTTCGGCGCTAGGCACGATGTGGATGTCGAATTCCGGCACATCCGTGATGCGCGCAACCGTATAGTCGCTGAAGTTGCTCTGCTCGACGACGCCGTCCTTAAGCGTTATTGCGGAGCCTGCCAGACACATCGATAAGCCCATAACTGCCGCGCCCTGCACCTGCGCTTCCACGGTCAGAGGGTTGACGGCCAGATTGCAGTGAACACCGGCCGTGACCCGATGCAGCTTCGGCTGTCCGTCGGTGACGGACGCTTCCACCACGTAAGCTACCACCGAACTGAAGGACTCGTGCACGGCCACACCCCAGGCTCGCCCCGCGGGCAGTTGCGTCTTGCCGTACCCGCTCTTGTCCACGGCCAGGTGCAATGCGTCACGGTGGCTGGTGTGCTGGTCACCGAAAAGACGCATGCGGTAGGCAACCGGATCTTGGTCGGTTGCACGCGCTATATCGTCGAGCAAGGTCTCCATCACGAAAGCCGTATGGGTGGAGCCAACGCTACGCCACCACAGAACCGGCACGTTGACCTCTGGATGATGCACTGTCAGGCGCATTGGCAGCGGATAGGGAGCCCGCATGCCCTCGGTCGTGGCGGCGTCGATACCGTTCTTCACCATGAACTGCTCGAACACGGTTCCCGTAAGGATGGACTGGCCGACGATGCTGTGATCCCAGGCCAGCACATTGCCTTCTTTGTCAAAGCCGATGCGGGCGCGGTGCAGGTGCATTGGACGGTAGTAGCCGCCCCTCATATCGTCCTCGCGGCTCCAAAGCGTACGGATCGGTGCATTCAGCCCCACCGCCTTGGCGGCCTTGGCTATTTCGCAGGCCTCGATCACGGTGTCGTAGGTGCTGGAAAAGCGCCGGCCGAAGCCGCCGCCCGACATCTGAACGTTAACCACGACCTGTTCCGGCTTGAGGCCGAGCGTGGCTGCGGCAGCGCCCGCATCGAGCCCGGCACTTTGGCTCCCCATCCAGATCTCGGCACGATCGTCGGAAAGCCGAACAGTGCAGTTCAGCGGTTCCATTGCCGCGTGGGCGAGATACGGGAACACGAACTCAGCTTCAAGCTTCAGGGGCGCCATTTCCAATGGCGCCATGTCGGAATCGAATTGGCGCGGGCCGGGGCGAGTAGCCATCTCGCGGTACTGCGCGAGTTGTTGTTCGCTGTCGACCTTATCGACAGCCGATGTGTCCCACTCCACCTTAAGGGCATCGCGGCCCTGAGACGCCTGCCAATATCCATCGGCCACTACCGCCACGCCCTCTGCTCCGCGATCCAGCGGCACACGTAGGACGGCCTTCACGCCCTTGACTGCGCGCGCGGCGCTGTCCTCCAAAGAGGCGATGCGAGCGCCGAAGACCGGTGGACGGGCGACAACGGCTGTCAATTGTCCGGGCAGCCGGAAATCGATCCCGAAGTCCTGTTGTCCACTGCTCTTGGCGCGCGCGTCGAGTCGCCCGGTGGGGCGGCCGATGATGCGGAAGTCCTTCGGATCCTTCAGTGTCACTTGCCCCGGCACGGGCTGTTCCATCGCGACATCGGCGAGCTCGCCGTAACCCAGCCTACGGCCCTCGGGACCCAGAACCACGCCGGCCTCAGTACGCAATGTGGACACATCCACGTTCCACCGCGCGGCCGCAGCGCCGAGCAGCATGGCCCGCGCGCGGGCACCGAGCTCGCGATACTGCGTAAAGCTGTTCTTGATTGTGTTGGACCCTCCCGTGAGGTGAATGCCAAACAGAGGATCGGCATAGGCGGCGTCGTTGGTGCCAAGCCGGCTGCGCACCAGGGTCCAGTCGGCATCCAGTTCTTCAGCCAGGATCATCGGCAATGCGGTGTGTACGCCTTGGCCAAACTCCAGCCGATTGACTGTTACGGTGACCTCGCCATTGGGCGCGATCTGCACAAAGGCAGCTGGCTGTTCCGTAGGTTTGAGGCTGCTGGCCGTCTCAGCCGCACGGGTTGACTGCACGGCGGCGAGGTGCGGAAAAACGCCGATTGTCAGCCCGAGGGCTCCAGTCAACTTTAGAAAGCTGCGGCGCGGCAGCGCTTGAGCAGCGGTGGATTGACCCCGCTCCAGCATGTGCTGCAGCGCACGCGGCAGTTCTTTGTGATCGATGTTGGGGAACATATGCGTCTCCTTCAGACGAGAGTGCTGGCGGCGTCGGCTATAGCGGCGCGGATACGAGCATAGGTTCCACAACGGCAGATGTTTCCGGCCATGGCGGAGTCGATCTCTTCGCCGGTCGGCTGCGCGCCAGGGGACAGCGAGGCGAGCAAGGCCGTCGCGCTCATGATCTGGCCGCTCTGACAATAGCCGCATTGCGCCACGTCGTGCCTGACCCATGCAGCGTGGACAGCCGCGCCGACACGGTCAGTGCCATCGGTCGTCTTTTCAATCGTGGTGATCTTGCCGCTTTCAACGGCGGAAATCGGCGTGCCGCACGAGCGGATGGCCTCGCCATCCAGATGCACCGTACACGCGCCACAGAGCGCTGCACCGCAGCCGAACTTGGTACCGCTCATTCCGAGCGTATCACGCAGGACCCAAAGGATCGGGGTTTCGGGGTCGACGTCAACCTCGTGCTCTCGCCCGTTGATATTCAGTGAGATCATGGCTGGTAGGTTCTCCTGGGTTGCTCCACCCGAATACGCGTCCCAAGCGGCCTGGAGCTTTCCCGGCCGACTGAGACATTGGCAATTTGGTGGCTAGCGCTAACGGTAGCTCGCCGGGCGATGCTGGATTAGGCAGCGCAATTTGCATGACCTTAGAAAGGTGGCTTCTGAATGCGCCGCATAGGCAGGCGCGTTCGCGTTCGCCCGGTCCGTGCAAGTATGGTCTGCCGGCTGGGTGCGCGTCACAGCCTTGTGCCACGGCGCCAACAAGCCCGTGAGGGAGATTGCTGCTTCCGCTCCGAAAGCACATGACAATACTGGGTAGACGTCAGAACAAAGCGCGGCCGTTGCCGCAGATTGGAGCGACTGCGCGCGTGCTCCAGGGCCGGCGGCTCAAGGCGTGACAGGATTTTACGGAAGATGACCCGGCTTTTTTGAGGCCCGCATTGCGGGAACAAGTTCGAGTCTACTGCGAGAGCGACTTCAGGTATGCGACAATATTTTGCCGATCCTCAGGCTTCGACGCACCCATCGTCATCGTCGTTTTCGGAACAACATCACGGGGAGCTGCTAGGAACCGGTCCAGCGTTGCCTCGTCCCATACCATCCGGCCGACTTCAGGGCTTCCGAATAACGAAATCCCTCCACAGATCCAGCGGGCCGTCCGACAATGCCGCCGAGGCCGGGGCCAGCTTTTCTCTGGTCGGTGGTGGAATGACAGCCTGAGCAGCGTTGAAGGCGTCAGCTTCGTCTTGTTTCTCGTTCAAATTCTCGTTTCGATCGCCCTTCCCTTCCTGCTAACGCTGCGGCCAAGCCCATTTTTCCCCAGGGTCTCTTTCGAAATCTTGGTAGCGATATCCCATGTGATCACAGGATCATCGGGCAGATGCCTCTGAAGCCATTCAGGGAGACTGCGGCCAATGTTCTTGTCCATTTCGCGAACAAGTCTTCTGCTTCAACTCTGTCCCAACTTGCTAATGCATAATTTTAGGCTTTCGGCGGTATTTAAGGCAAGATGGTCCGGTCCGACCATTTCGGCTGCTTTCGGTTTCAAGGCTCGCAACCTCCTGGTCCTTGGAACGCTTCAGCAGCGCTCGCGACGCCCGCATCAAGCGTTGTGACAGGGCCAGTGTGTAGCGAAGGTCCTCAACGAGCGCCCTTCCGCGTTCGGCGGTCTGCCGAACGCGCGCCGCATGGATTTTGTTGGTTTCCCAAATAGGTTCTTCCACGGTGTCTGACTCCCAGGGCTGCGTCGTGGAATGGAGCGCTGGCCACATGCATTGTCTGCGTAAGAACATGCTGTGCTGATTACAACAAGTTCTAGCACAGGCAAAAAAAGCCCGCCGTACCTGGAGGTGCGACGGGGCGATCAAGCGGTCACCAAGCACGGCTTGGGGGGCTGGGATGTGCCCGGTGCGCGCGGACCGGGAAAATCATACGCGCGCCGGCTGCCCGGCGTCTACCAACCGGCGGTTGGAAGAGATTTGTCCGGCAGCGAGCGCGGATTTTTCAACTCCGCCCCCTACCAGGACCTCGCGTCGGCCGAATAGGGAACCTGCACCTCTGCTGTAACAAAGACACGAGCCCTATTCGGCGCACGCCATGGCTCAGTACGGCGCGCGCATGAACGCGGACTATTTTGTTCCAACAGGCTCCGATCGCTTCCGCCCGGTCAATTCGCCTGGAACAAAATTTTCCAGAGGTGGTTTTCCCCTGTGAAGGGACAGACTTTTCGAAGGAGACGTCTCGTGAAAAAAGTTCTGATCACCAGTATGCTGGCCATCGGCGTTGGCTGTGGCGCAGCATTCGCTCAGGAACAGCAGCCGGCCCAAACCCAGTCGGGCGCCGACACCAACTGCCCGGCCGGTTCTGCCGGTTGCCCCGAAGGTGCGATGGGCGAACAGTCCCAAGGTAAGGCCGGCGCCACCACCGAGGAGCAGGCTCAAGGCAAGGCGAAGATGAAGACCGATGAGCAAGCCCAGGGCAAAGCCGGCGTAAGCACCGAGCAGCAGACCCAGGGCGAGACTGGCGCCACAACCGACCAACAGGCGCAGGACAAGGCGAAGGTCCAGACCGAGCAGCAGACCCAGGGCGAGGCTGGCGGCACAACCGACCAACAGGCACAGGACAAGGCCAACGTCCAGACCGAGCAGCAGACCCAGGGTGAGTCCGGTGCCACCACCGAGCAGCAGACTCAGGGCACGACCTCTACTCAGGATAAGACTTCGACCGGCGCGATCAGCAATGTGACCGTTGAACAGAAAACGGAAATCACCCAAATCCTCAAGCAGGAAGAGGTCGAACCGGTTGCCAGCGTCGATTTTGACATCTCAGTGGGTGTCGAGGTTCCGCGGCAGAAGGTTAAGCTGCGTCGCCTGCCACCGCGAATCGTCGAGATCGTCCCGGCTTACGAATCCTATGAGTATTTCGTGTTGGCCGATGGCCGAATCGTCATCGTCGAGCCGGATACGCTCAAGATCGTCCTTATTCTAACCTAACGCCCTTGTTCGGCGTGAAGGGGCTCGCCGCACGCGGCGGACCCCTTCACATACATCGAATGAGGTCGGAGCGCAGTCTCCTCTCATCGGACGGCGACGGCTATTTACGTCGCCGGTGCATCGCGCTGGATCTTTCCAGCCGTTACCCACATGGATCACCCTCGACGGGCGCCTTTCATGCTCAAAATGGCCTGAGATAGGACTTCAGTCTGCCTGCTGTCCGACCATGGGCTGGCGCCGGCAGTGCTTTGGTCCGGGACCCCTATCGCAAAAGCCTGAGATGGGAGAGTTTTCAGGAACCGAGTTCCTGCAGGCGTCGTTGCAATGCCAACCCGTGACACGAGGGCTGCTATGGACCCCAGCATTCACCAGGCACGTTGGCTGCTTTTTCCGGTATTTGGCTTGGTGTTCGGGGTAGCGGCCGTCGGGCTTATTATCGGCTGATGGGCCCGATCAACGAAGGCAACACACTTGCGCAGTAATGAGTCCCTTCCTGCGCTAGCGAGACCCACCGGTTTCTCCCCGTGAGACTGGTGGGTCTTGACACCGCCTGATGGCGAAAGCGTGATAGATGGTGCAGAGTACAGAGGATTGGCTCGGGCGAATTCGAAACAGGTAGAAATGCAACGCAGACCGTAACGGTCAGAGGATATTCTAGCGTGCTATTGGCAAATTCATTGGCCACAGACGCGATCCGGCCGCAACGCCTGAGGGTTCGTGCGACAAGAGTTCTCGCCAGGATGAACGTGCGGCCGGCGTGCTCTCAATCGCAGCGCAGGCTCAAATCTCTTCGGAGGCTTCGCGTCGCCATCTGCCTCACCGCATCGACCTTGGTTCTCGTCGTCAGCCCCTATCGCGTGGCACAGGACGGCCTGTCCCTGACGCTTAGCCCGCAGGCCGCCCAGGCACAAGGGAACTCTGGAAACTCCGGGAACGCTGGAAACTCCGGTAACGCTGGAAACTCCGGTAACGCTGGAAACTCCGGGAACGCTGGAAAAGCTGGGGCTCCCGGGAGATCGAACTCCAATGCCAACGCGGGCAAGGGCAAATCAAAATCATCGAAAGGCAACCCCCCCGCAAATCCAGTTGCCGCGGTAAACCCCGGCAACAAGCTTAAAGTATATGTCAACACGATCACTGGAGACCGGATCGAAGTGCGCGGGGCAAGTGTGGGTGTGGTGCATTCCAACGGGCTCAGCGAGCGCATTGACGGTGGCCATTATGAAATGCGGGATGCGATGGGCCGCACCATCATTCGGCGGCAGGCAACGCGCTCCGATCGGGCAAGACTGCTCGGCATGATCGAGTGATGGCGAGTTCACAGGCCGCAACGCTACCTTGCTTCACGCAGGATGGGGCGCAGGCGGATGCTGATGCTCGGTCGCGTCGCGCAGTGTCATCGCGGCTTCGGTCCGGTTGCTAACATTGAGCTTGGCGAGAATCCGCGTCATGTGATGCTTTATGGTTTTCTCGTGCAGGTTCAGCTGAAGACCGATCCGCTTGTTGCTCAATCCCGCGGCAACGAGCGTCAGTATCTCTCTTTCGCGACTGGTGAGTTCGGCCAGCGCGTCGGGTTTCGCGGTCGCGGTTGGTTGGCTAGACAAATCGACCAACACGCGCGCCGACAATTGCGGGCAAACATACCGTTCGCCCATCGCCACCGTGCGCAGTATGGCGGCCAGAGTTCTCGACCCGACACCCTTCAGGACATAGCCTCTTGCCCCACTCTGCAAGGCGGTCATGACGTGCTGGTTTTCCTCCGAAACGGTCAGCATCACGATTTTCAGATCCGGGTGCCGCTCCAGAGCCGGTTCGATAACGCTGAGGCCCCCTCCAGGCACCGAGATGTCCAACAGGAGAATATCGAGCTGCTGGTCTTCCGATATCCGCAAGGCGTCATCTCTATTGCTGCCTTGGGCAACGATCTCGAACCCGCCGATCTGCTCGAGAGTGCGCACGACGCCTTCCCTGAACAGCGGATGGTCGTCGATAATGGCGAGTTTTATGGCCGCTGCCATCACGCCTGTCCTATTTCGACTATGTTGAGAACCATTTTCACCACCGTGCCATTCTGTGAAGATGTTACCACAAATTGGCCGCCGAGGCTTTCTACCCGCTCACGCAGCCCGATGAGCCCCAGCCGTTCAGGGTGGATGATCTTCGGGTCGAAACCTGGGCCGGTGTCGGAAACCTCGATACAAACGCGCTCCCCGTCGAAATGTTTCCCGACCGATTGACCGGCACCCCCGGCATGGCGGAAGCCGTTGTTCAGCCCCTCCTGAATGAACCGAAAGATGCAGATCTTGGCCGCTGGCGACAAGGGTGTGTGGCCCCCGGACATGGACAGCATCACTTTGACGCCGGTCCGCTCTTCGTGCGCTCGCACGGCAAGCTCGAGGATTTCCGTCAACTCGGCATTCTCGACATGCGGCAGCATAAGGCCCTTGCTGACATTCCTGATTTCTCGCATCGCATCGTCCAAATTCGCTTTGACCACCTGCAATTCCCGTGCGCGCGCCGCAGCCGGCGTGGCAGGATCGGCCAGCACGGGGCTGTCAATCCCTAGCGCAGCGAGGGCAACCAGTTGCGCCGGCCCGTCGTGCAGGTCCGCGCCGATCCGCCTGAGGTAACGTTCGTTAAGTGCCGTGGCGCGCTGCGAAGCACGCTGCACCCGCAATCTCAACATTCTGTTTTGAGCAACCAGATCGGAAAGTTCGGCAATGCGCCGCTTCAAGGAGTGGCTCTGGGAACGAATCGTGCGACTGCCACGAAAAACGATCGCCGAAAGACCAAGGAAAAAAATTGCGGTAACGGCAGCGACGTCGAACCAGGTTCGAACGAGTGCCTGCCGGAGGTCCTTTTCAAAATCGGTGGCGATCTCGTCGAATTCCAAAACAGCTACGACTTCGCCCGACCACGGCTGAAGCATCGGATTATAGATTTCAAGAAGATGCAGGCCGCTGTCCCTCTCAGCCTGGTTATCATAGTGCCTGTCCAATTCAGCGACTATGTCGCCTGCGAATGCGGCCCGGAGATTGTCGCTGAGTGGAAAGCGCTTCCCGACCAAATTTTTATTGGTCGAATAGAGGACGGTGCCATCGCGGCGCCAGAGCTTGAAGGATTCGAGCCTTGTGCCGAGTGCGCCTTGCCCCAGTGTCTCATCCAGCGCATGAGCAACGCTCTCCTCCAGCACTTCGCTTCTGCGCATGTCGGGGAGCAGCGGCGCGATGACGCTGTCGACGTAAAGAGCGGTCGCGGAAGCCGAGTTCCGGGTGACCGCGGCTTCTATCTGATTTGTCACGGAAATTCCCACCACGATCATCGCCGACAGCGAGAATAGCCCGCCCGCGAGCAGAAACTGAGTGGCCAGCGACAGTGCGTTCCATCTATCGATCAGTCTTGTCGCTCTGTATGGCGCCATATCCCCAACGGCCCGGTCGGCGGCGCGTCGCGCCAGCGGCACGATTCGAGAGAACCGGCCAATCTGTTGTCGAACGACGCTATGCGACGCCATCTTTGATCTGCAACCGATCAATCGCAAGGGGAACTTAGGGCTTGCGGACTGGACGGAAACCGCAGCCGGCGGTTTTTTTGCGCAAACTCCGCTGCCCTCGTTGAGCGAGGCAGCAAATCATGACGCCAACTCCAATCCTTTCGATCTCCCCGGCACAGATGGTGCAACGCATGATCGCGGCGGAAGGTGCGGCGTATTTTTCACTTCCGGTCACGCAATGCTCTCACCGCTTGAGTAAGGGTCATCCGATCGTTGCCGTTCTTTTTGATCAGCTTACTGACCTGGCTTGGCGAAACCCCATTTTCTCGCGCGAAATGTTCCACCTCGTAGTACTCGTCGACCGACAGGCGGTCGTGGTCGAGGAAGTCTCGGTTGCTTTTCTCGTCGGCCTTTGAATGAGGGTGGTGGACACTCGTCGCCCTGAGCCCCTCCCGTAAGCTCTTCCCGTAAATCTCCATGGGTTCCTCCCGTAAACTTGCGGCGAACGAGCGCGAGCGGTCGCGGTTCCGGCCGGCTTGATAGCCGGACCCATTGCGCGCAGCAGGTCAGACTTAAGTCCAACGGCAAGGCCTCTCGGATCGGACCGAAGCCCAGCCAAGGAACGTTTGCAGCGGTCTCATGTTTGGGTAGCCAGGTGCGGATGCCGTCCAGCGCAAAGGGGCTTACATTCACATCACATTTACATTCACATCACATAAGGAGGCACTTATGAGAATGCATCTTTTCACTGCAGCCGCGGGATTTTTGCTACTGGCGGGTATCGGCGCCGCTGCCGCCCAGGACGTGATCATCGCGCCTGAACAGGAGACCGTCATCAGGGAATACGTGAAAAAGCAGCCGCTTGCATCGGTGGAACTCCCTGGGGTGGAGCTCAATATTGGTTCCACGCTGCCCGAGACGGTCGAGCTTCACGAAGTTCCCGACACCGAATACCGCTACGTCGTCGTCGACAACCGGACTGTTGTCGTCGATCCCGGCACACGCAAGATCGTCAAGATCATTCAGTGACCTGAACGCGAGGGGAGGAGACGCCCCGCCCCCGGCTAGAGGGGGGGGGGGGGGGGGGGGGTGGGGGGGCGTCAAAGGTAAAACAACACCAAGTTTGTGTGGTTGGGTATTATAAAATAGGCGCCCCCCCCCCCCCGGGCCGGGG
>NZ_JAMYLP010000114.1:0-15073 GCF_040318085.1 Mesorhizobium sp. M1322 | reverse complement strand
CAACCCGCTTCGAGAAAACCGCCCGCAATTACCGCGCCGTTGTCACTCTCGCGGCTATTGTCCTATGGTTGCGGTAACTGTCCACACGGCCTAGTGCACCTACACCAATTATATGCTACCTTCTTTCATAGTAAAGAATTCAAAGAATAAAGCCGATTCCTCTTTTTGCTTCTTATTTAAGATTCTCTTGGGAGCCCCATCAGGCAGTCCCCATTGATTTATCCCAAATTCTATACTTGCGTAAAAACTAGCTTTGAATGCCCTCTTGACGATACGGGAATGGATATCGAAAAAATACAAAAAGGCCAACAACTCTCGCTGGCCCCAACTGGTTTGAATGTCGAATCTATTATCTGTGGTTAAGCCGTGAATCAGTCTGTTTCTCATTTCCAAAAAAAGTTGAAATCCGGCTTTTACCATTGGATTAATTTCCCAAGCTTCTTCCATTGAGGCAATCATATTTCCGAGCGTTTTCCTTTTCCAACCCTCCCTTAGATCATTTAGCGTTTTATATTTAAGTTTTTGCTTCTTTGAAGCTCCAAGTAAAAAAGAGTTTACGATGTGATTCTCTATTTGGGTGACATCTTATTAAGCACATACCTAGCATAGTTATAATATGAATAACGGGGCCATTCCAAACGTCCTCCTCATCATAATTGTTAACCAGATCGGAAAGTCCCGGATCCTTTCGCAGTTCGTCTACAGCTCTATATCCAATCGACCTCTCTTTTTCTATACCACACGTCCTGTAATCTTCGACACTGAACACAATATCGCATAGCAGCATTTCCTCCGTATTTTCAATATTTCTGAATTCTGCACCAAGGTCCTTAAATATTTTCCTACCATAAACGTACCAAGGCCAAGGGTTTTTCTTATAGCGATCTTGCCTCTTATAATTTCTAACAACATTTTCAGGGATAGATACAATTCTTTCCGCAATTACCTCGCCCAACTCAAAATCGTTCTCGCGACATTCAACACAGCGCGCGCTCCGGCTATTTTTTGCAGCAACAAAACAATCCTCGTACCCATCTGAAGTGACCCAATATAGATGCCAGTTGTTAGATGCCTTGCCCATTAAGCCGCCATTTTTTCAAAACAAAATCTCTCAAGAATGCCACAGAATTGATCTGACTCTGGTACTTAATGCGAAGCTAGGATGCTTGCCCGTAAGATGTGCCCTCACGCCGTCTTCGGCGTCACCAGCCCCAGTTCGTCAATCATCGCTTCGCGCATGAGAAACTTCTGCGGCTTGCCGGTCACCGTCATCGGCAATTCGGTGAGGAAGCGGATGTGGCGCGGGATCTTATAGTGGGCGATCTGGCCGGCGCAGAAGGCTTTGATCTCCTGCTCGGTGGCGATCTGGCCCGGCTTGAGCACGATCCAGGCGCAAAGCTCCTCGCCGTACTTCGGGTCGGGAATGCCGAAAACCTGCGCTTCCCTGACCTTGGGGTGGCGGTAGAGAAACTCCTCGACCTCGCGCGGATAGACGTTCTCGCCGCCGCGGATGACCATATCCTTGACCCTGCCGACGATGTTGCAGTAACCCTCGGCGTCGATGGTGGCGAGGTCGCCGGTGTGCATCCAGCCGTCGGCGTCGATCGCCTCGCGGGTTTTTTCCTCGTCGTCCCAATAGCCCTTCATCACCGAATAGCCGCGGGTGCACAGCTCGCCCGGCGCGCCGACCGCAACGGTGGCGCCGTCGGCATCGATCGCCTTGACCTCGACATGGGGGTGGACGCGCCCGACCGTCGAGACGCGCTTTCCCAGCGGATCGTCGACGCTGCTCTGGAACGACACCGGGCTGGTCTCGGTCATGCCATAGGCGATGGTCACCTCCGCCATGTGCATCAGCGACACCACCTTCTTCATCACCTCGATTGGGCACGGCGAGCCGGCCATGATGCCCGTGCGCAAACTGGTGAGATCGAAGGTGTCAAAATCCGGATGGTCGAGCATGCCGACGAACATGGTCGGCACGCCGTAGAGGCCGGTGCAGCGCTCGCCCGCCACCGCTTTCAGCGTGGAGCCGGCATCGAAGCCCTCGCCAGGGAAAACCATGGTCGCGCCCTTGGTGACGCAGCCGATCGTGCCCATCGACATGCCGAAGCAGTGATAGAGCGGCACCGGGATGCACAGCCGGTCGTCGACGGTGAGCCGGATCGCCGAGGTGACGAAATTGCCGTTGTTGACGATGTTGTTGTGGGTCAATGTCGCGCCCTTGGGCGCGCCTGTCGTGCCTGAGGTGAACTGGATGTTGATGGCGTCGCCGGGCTTCAGCCCCTCGGAGATGCGGTCGAGGCTGTCATGCTCGTCGCGTCCGGCCATCGCCAGCACGTCGGCAAAATTGAACATGCCGGGCGAATTCTCCTCGCCCATGCGGATGACGATTCTTAGCGCCGGCAATTTTTTCGCCTCAAGTTTTCCGGGCGTCGCCGTCGCGATCTCCGGCGCCAGCGTCTCGATCATGCCGAGATAGTCGGAGCTCTTGAATCTGACTGCCGTGACCAGCGCTCGGCAGCCGACCTTGTTCAGCGCATAATCCAGCTCGGTCAGCCGGTACGCCGGATTGATGTTGACCAGGATCAGGCCGATGCGCGCGGTGGCGAACTGCGTCACCAGCCATTCCCAGCGGTTGGGTGACCAGATGCCGACACGGTCGCCTTTTGCCAGGCCGAGCGCCAGGAAACCTGCGGCCAGGGCATCCACCGTGTCTGAAAGTTCGCTCCAGGTGAAGCGCTTGTCCTGGTCGACGAAGACGGCGGCATCGAGCGTGCCGTATTTGCTGACGGTGTCCGAAAGCAGCGCCGGGATGGTCTGCTGCAGCAGCGGCAAGGTGCGCTCGCCCGACACATGCGCCCTGCCGTCGACCGGTGCGACAAAGGTGGCGCCATTGCGCGGGCGGCGGCCGCGCAGGTTGGTGGCATTCTTCAACTCGTCGAGATTGATCGGCATCGCCGTCTCCTCCGCAGGCGGGCCTGAGTCTATCAGCCTGCCGGGGTGGTGGAAATCCCGTTGATGGTACTGGAGCGCGGCAATCCCTCCCCCTTGAGGGGAGGGTGGACGGCCGCCCAAGGCGGATGGACCGGTGGGGTCGTTGCGGCAGTGCTAGACGTGAGACGACCCCACCGGCCTCGCGCCGCGAGGCACCCTCCCCTCAAGGGGGAGGGATGGCGCCTGCCATCTTCGCGGCGATGTCGCGCAGAACAGCCTGGTCGATCGCCGCACGCGTCTTCCGCGACGCGACAAGGCAGGCCTGCGAGCGCAGGATGACGCCGTCGGCCAGCACCTTCAGTTGATTGGCGCGCAGCGTTGAGCCTGACGTGGTGATGTCGACGACGACATCGGCCAATCCCGCCGCCGGCGCGCCTTCGGTGGCGCCCAGGCTCTCGACGATCCGATAGACCTGGATGCCGTGCTTTTGCGAAAAGAACTGCTGCGTCAGCCGCCAGTATTTTGTGGCGATCCTGAGCCGCCTGCCGTGGCGCTGACGGAAATCGGCGGCGACATCGTCGAGGTCGGCCATCGTGTCAACGTCGAGCCAGATGTCGGGCACCGCCACCACCACATCGGCGTTGCCGAAACCGAGGCGGGCGACGATCTCCGCACGTGTCTCCCAATCGGCGAGGCTTTCGCGCAACAGATCCTCGCCGGTGATGCCGAGGTCGACCGAGCCCTGGCCGATTTCGCCTGATATTTCGGACGCCGACAGGAATGCCACCTCGACCGCTTCCACCCCTTCGATCCGGGCGCGGTATTTGCGTTCGTCGCCGGGCAGGCTGACGGCAAGCCCGGCTTTGGCCAGCACCCCCAGCGCCTGCTCCTTGAGCCGGCCCTTCGACGGGATCGCCAGCGTGATCATTGCGCCTTCTCCCGCAACCCTTCGATGCGGTCGAGCCAAACGGAAAAGCCGACGCCTGGGATCGGCGTTTTGGCGCCGAGCAACGTCAGCAGCCGGTCGTAGCGGCCGCCACCGGCCAACGGCCGGTCGCCGTTTTCCGCCGCGATCTCGAAGACCAGGCCGGTGTAGTAGTCGAGCGGACGGCCGAAGGCGGCATCGTAGCGGATTTTTGCCGCGGGCAGGCCAAGAGATTCGATCGCCTTGGCGCGTGCGGAAAAATTGTCCAGCGCCGCGCCCAGCGATAGACCGGCGCCGGCCGCGAAGATTTCGAGGGCTTTTGCCGCGCCGTCGAGCGCCACATCGATCGCCAGAAAATCCTTCAGCGCCGAAAACGCCTCGTTCGACAGCCTGACGCTGCGCAGTTCGGCCTTCTCGATCAAGCGGCGCGCAATGTCGGCCGGCGAGCGCCCGGCCGACGCCGACAGACCCGCTTGCTGCATGCCGACGGCGATATGCGTTGAAAGCCCTTCCAGATCGCCGTCGAGGACAAGGGCAGCGACCGGGCCGGCGAGTTGGCCATTGCGCGGCGGGTTGGCGAGGTCGGCAAGCGCTGCCTCCAGCATCGCCGCCGAACCGAAGGCGCGGGCCAGCCGCATGCGCCAGCCGCGCGGCAGGCCGAGTGCGGCGAGTACCGCCTCGAAAACAGTCTGGTCGCCGAGCGTGATCGTTAGTTTCTGGCCCGGCAGCACCAGCGAAAGCAGCGCATGCGCATCGGCTAGCGATCGGGCATCGGCCTGTGCGATGTCGCCGTCGCCGAGATCCTCGATGCCGGCCTGGAAAAACTCGTTTCCCCCCTCGCGGCGCTGGCGAAACACCTCGCCGAGATAGGAATAGCGGCGCGGCGTGCCGGCTTGGCTGGCAATGTGGTCGAGGCACACCGGGATGGTGAACTCCGGCCGCAAGCAAAGCGTCTGTCCGATCTCGCTTTCGGTGAGGAAAATACGCCGGCGCAGATCCTCGCCGGCCATATCGAGGAACGGGTCGGCCGGCTGCAGCACCGCCACCTCCACCGCATGCGTGCCGCGCGCGGCGAAGAGCTTGGCGATATCTGATGCGATGGCGGGATAGCGGGAGGTCATTGATCGGTTGGGCGCGAGGCACCCCCCTCTGGCCTGCCGGCCATCTCCCCCTCAAGGGGGGAGATTAGTCTCGTCGCAGCCGTCGCTAATTTTTCAAACCCGTCTTCAAGGTAGCAGAGGAAGTGCCTGCGGCCACGCTGCCGATCTCCCCCCTTGAGGGGGAGATGGCCGGCAGGCCAGAGGGGGGTGTTCACGCGCCACCCTTTGCGCGATCAGCCGCCTGCGCCGCCAGTATCTTCTTCACCTCGGCGACCAGCTCACCCTCCGCCACCGTCACCTGCGCGGGCCGCGCGGCGCGCCATTCGGCGTTGTCCACGATCTCCGCCGACATGCGGGCGCCCTCGATCAAATCCTTGATCTGCACCTCGCCCTTGGTGCGCTCGTCGCCGCCCTGGATGATGGCGACCGGGCTGCCGCGGCGGTCGGCATATTTGAGCTGCGCCTTCATGCCGGCACCGCCGAGATACATTTCGGAACGGATGCCGGCGGCACGCAGCTCGGCCACCATTTTTTGGTAGCGGCCAAGACTTTCCGTGTCCTTGTCCATGGTGAGCACGACGACCGGCGCGACGACATCCGACATGTCGAGCTTGCCGAGGTTCTTCAGCGCCGTCATCAGCCTGGAGACGCCGATGGAAAAGCCGGTTGCCGGCACCGGCTCGCCACGAAAGCGCGAGACGAGACCGTCATAACGGCCACCGCCACCGACCGAGCCGAAGCGCACGATTTTTCCCTCTTCGTTGGGGATCTCGGCCAGGAGCTCGGCTTCGTAGACCGGACCGGTGTAGTATTCGAGGCCGCGGACGACCGAGAAATCGATCTTTATGCGATCTTCCATATAGCCGGCGGCACGAACCAGCGGCTGGATCTGTTCGAGGAGTTCGTCCAGTCCGTCATCGTAAGGCAGGCGCGACATACCGCCTAAAGGATCGCGAACTCCGCCCGTCTCACCCGTGACCTGGTCAAGATTCTGACGCAGCTCATCAGCGTTATTGGCTGTGACTACCGCAAGCACATGCCGGATTTGAGCAGGAGCCAGCCCGGCACCCTTGGTGAAATCACCGCTCTCGTCCTTGCGCCCGGCACCCAGCAACTGCTGCACGCCCTCGATACCAAGCTTGTCGAGCTTGTCGATCGCCCGCAGCACCGTCAGGCGGCGGCCGACGTTCTCGTCGCCACCGAGGCCGATCGCCTCGAGTACGCCGTCGAGCACCTTGCGATTGTTGACGCGGATGACGTAGTCGCCGCGTTTGATGCCCAGCGCCTCCATCACGTCGGCCATCATCATCGCCATTTCTGCGTCCGCCGCCACACCCGGCGTGCCGACCGTATCGGCGTCGAACTGCATGAACTGGCGGAAGCGGCCGGGGCCGGGCTTCTCGTTGCGGAACACCCAGCCGGAGCGGTAGCTGCGATATGGTTTCGGCAGGCGCTCAAAGTTCTCGGCGACGAAGCGCGCCATCGGCGCCGTCAGGTCGTAGCGCAGCGACAGCCACTGGTCGTCATCGTCCTGGAAGGAGAACACGCCTTCGTTCGGCCGGTCCTGATCGGGCAGGAATTTGCCCAGCGCATCGGTGTATTCGATCAACGGCTGGTCGACCGGCTCGAAGCCGTAAAGCTCATAGACCGAGCGGATCGTCGCCATCATCTTCTCGACGGCGCGGATATCGTCGGCGCTGCGGTCGACAAACCCGCGCGGCAGCCGCGCTTTCATCTTTTCCGATTTGTCGGCCATGGCATGGGTACTCGGTGTTTCGTGACGTTCCGTGGATCGGCAAAATACTGAATTTCCACAGCGCGGGTGTCCTAACCGATGCAGCCGGGAGCGGCAAGGGTTTGCACCTTACCTGAAACAAACCGGGCCAAAACGAAACAATTCCGCCATAAGCGCGGCATCGTGCCGACACAATCGCAGCCGATAAAGCGCGCCGAAACAAGGGGTTCGAGCCATGACCACGGCACGGCAATTCGACATCATCGATAGCGGCGCCCGCGAGTTGCCCCGGCAGCGGCCGGCCGATCATCGTGCACCGAGGCCTGCAACCCAAATGGCGGGACCGTTCGAGGTTGCCGCGGACGAGCGTACAGGACCGACCATGCGCGATGCGCTGGTGACCGGCCTGCTGGTGATCTACCCAGCCCTTGCCACGGTGGCGGCCATCGTCGCCGGGCTTTTCCTGGCCGGCGCCGGCGGCGCTTGACTTATGTCGCCTGCTTCGGCGGTGTGAAAAGAAATCTCACTCCGGCCGCTTGAACGCCTTGCGCTCCGCCTCGACCTGCTCGCGGCAGACACAGCCTTCGAGATGGTCATTGACCAGCCCCATGGCCTGCATGAAGGCGTAGACGGTGGTCGGGCCGACAAAGCTCCAGCCGCGTTTCTTCAGCTCCTTCGAAATGCGTACCGAGACCGCCGTGGTCGGGTTGGCGCGCAGATGGGCGAGATCGACGATCTCGGGCCGTTCGTCCGGGCCGGGTTCGAACTTCCAGAACCAGGCTGCCAGCGAGCCTGCCTCGTCCGCCAATTCACGCGCGCGCTTGGCGTTGTTGATGGTCGAGACGATCTTGCCGCGGTGGCGGATGATGCCGGCATTGCCGAGCAGGCGCTCGACATCCATGCCGGTGAAGGCGGCGATCTTGTCGATATCGAAGGCGGCGAACGCCTCGCGGAAATTCTCGCGCTTGCGCAATATGGTCAGCCAGGACAGGCCCGACTGAAAGCCTTCGAGGCAAATCTTTTCGAATAGCCTGCGGTCGTCGGTGACCGGCCGGCCCCATTCATGATCGTGGTAGTGCAAATAATCCGGCAGATTGCCGTGCCAGAAGCAGCGCGCGATACCATCGGGGCCGGCGAGCAGGCCTGTCTTCTCATCCATGGCGGAATTCCATTCGTTAACGCGCCTCAGCGCTGCCTTTTACTCCGGCTTTACCAGATTCCTGAACCGGCCGGTAACCACACCGAAAGGTTTACTGACACATCCGCATTTTACGCATTCCGATTCACGTTTCGGTTGCCGTTCCGCGCCCAATGTCCGCGAAATCGGGGACGCTTTGCGCCCTGGCGTGTTCGATGATCAAGGTGCGTTCCGATGAAGACATTTTTGTTCCCGCTGCTCGGCGCCGCGGCCGTATTGGCCGTTGCCGCTACGTCCTCCAGCGCCAATGACCGCTATGCCGACAGGCCGCCGGTGATGGTGAGCCCCGATCTTTCAGCGCCCTGGGTGCTGCAGCTTGGCCGCGCGCCGGGCATCGTCCGCCAGAACCGACAAGAGATGCAAAAGCCGCAGCGCCGTTCTCAACGGCAGGCGCAACCGGCTCAGCTGCATACGGCGGCGATGCAGGCGCCGGCCAAGAAGCGCCTGCTCGCACGGCCGCAGATCAACCCGATCTACCTGCCGCAGCAAGTCGTCTATGACGGTCCGGAGAAGCCGGGCACGATCGTCATCGATACGAGGGAGAATTTCCTCTATCTGATCGAGAACAACGGCAAGGCGCGGCGCTATGGCGTCGGCACCGGCAAGCCGGGCTTCGAATGGGCCGGCAAGCACAGGATCTCGCAGAAGAAGGTCTGGCCCGAATGGCGGCCGCCGGCGGTGATGATCTCGCGCGAGGCCGCCAAAGGCCGTTATCTGCCGACCTATGTCGCCGGCGGCGTCGAGAACCCGCTCGGCGCGCGCGCGCTCTATCTCGGCTCGACGCTCTACCGCATCCACGGCACCAACCAGCCCTGGACGATCGGCGGTGCCGTGTCGTCGGGCTGCATTCGCATGCGCAACGAGGACGTCGTCGACCTCTATGAGCGGGTCGATGTTGGCACGACGGTTGTGGTGATGTAATCTGCAGTTGATTTTGTTGCCGATTCTGTCCAGAAGGCTCTGGACCATCGGAATACGGGGGACGGGCCGTGTGGGGATACGGTCAGTCACGAAAGGGCAGCGCGGCAAACCGTGCTGCCCTTTCTGTTTCTGGGACGGATAGCATAGATTTGGCAGGGTCGGGTTTGACGTCGCGCCAGAGGTATGGCGGTTCGCATTCTCGCTGCCATTCTTCTCGTTATTTTGCTATGTCGGCTGCAACGCTTACAGACAAAGGCCCATCTCCATGTCCCTGTCCGATGACAGCCGCTATCTCAAAGGCGGCCCGGTCGCCCAACGCATCATTGCCTCGGTGCGCGAGGATGCGGCGATCGCCACCGCCGAAGGTTTTCCGCCCAAACTGATATCGATCACCGTCGGCGACACAGCTGCGGTCGATGTCTATGTGCGCAACCAGCGCGCCAAGGCGGCATTGGCCGGTATCGGATTCGAGGAAAGACGATTTCCCGCCGACATCACCGCCGGCGAACTCGAAGCAGCGATCCACGGTCTTAATGCCGATCCGCGCGTCACCGGTATCATCATCCAGCGGCCGGTGCCGGTGCATATCCCGATCAAGACGCTTCAGGCGGCGGTGCATCCGCTCAAGGATGTCGAGGGCATGCACCCGGCCTCGATCGGCAACATCGTCTACAACCAGCTAGACCTTGCACCGTGCACGGCGGCCGCTTCCGTCGAACTGCTGAAGGAGACCGGTCTCGATCTGAAGGGGCTCGAGGTCGTCATCGTCGGCCACTCCGAGATCGTCGGCAAGCCGATCGCCTTCCTGCTGATGAGCGAGGGCGCGACGGTGACGGTCTGCCATCACATGACGCGCTCGGTGGCAGCGCACGCGCGCCGTGCCGATGCGCTGTTCGTCGCCGTCGGCAAGCCGCGGCTGATCAAGGCCGACATGGTCAAGCCGGGTGCCGCCGTCATCGACATCGGCATCAATGCCGAGATCGGACCGGACGGGGAGAGCCGCATCGTCGGCGACGTCGACGCCGAGAGCGTCAAGGAAGTGGCATCCTGGATCACGCCGGTGCCTGGCGGCGTAGGCCCGATCACCGTAGCGATTCTTTTGCGCAACACAATGGTGGCGCTCAGCCGGCAACGCGCACGCTACCAGGCGACCTACGGGATAGCAGACAGGCTGGCTGCTGAGTGAGAGCAGTCTGGAGTCACGTCACTCTGCTGCCACGACTGCCCTGTTGTCCCTCACGCCTTCCGGCCTCGGTCCGCCATAAGCCCAATCGAGCATTTTTACTGTGTGCACCACCGGCAGCTTTGCTGCGGAGGCGATCTGGGTGATGCAGCCGATGTTGCCGGTGGCGACAATTTCAGCACCCGTCGCCTCGATATTCCTGACCTTGCGGTCACGCAGCTGAGCCGAAATCCCGGATTGCAGGATGTTGTAGGTGCCGGCCGAGCCGCAGCACAGATGCCCTTCGCGCGGCTCGCGCACGACGAAGCCGGCCTTGGTTAGCAGCTCCTTCGGCTGGCGGGTGATCTTCTGGCCGTGCTGCATCGAGCAGGCGGAGTGATAGGCAACGATGGTGCCCGGCTTGCGTACCGGCTCGGGCAGATCGAGACCCACCAGATATTCGGTGATGTCCTTGGCCAGCGCCGACACGCGCGCTGCCTTTTCGGCATAGGCCGGATCGAGGCGCAGCATGAAGCCGTAGTCCTTGATCGTGGTGCCGCAGCCGGACGCGGTGATGACGATGGCATCCAGCCCACCCTGGTCGATGGCGTGCGTCCAGGCGTCGACATTGCGCCTGGCCGAGGCAAGGGCTGCCTCCTCGCGGCCCATATGATGGACCAGCGCGCCGCAGCAGCCCTCGCCCTCAGGCACCACGACCTCGACGCCGAGCCGCGTCAGCAGCGCGATCGTCGTATCGTTGATGCCGGGATCGAGTACGGATTGCGCGCAGCCGGTGAGGATGGCGACGCGGCCGATTTTTCTCGCGCCCTGCCCGGCATGGATGCCCGGCGAGGCCATTGGCGAGGCCGCCGGGACTGATGCCGGAGCGAGCTTGAGCATCGCGCCCAGCGGCTTCAACGTCGGGACCTTTTCGAACAGTCCGGCGAACGGCTGGCCGAGCTTTGCCAGCTTGAGCGCGGCGCGGAAGCGCGAGGGGTAAGGCAGGACGAAGGCCAGCAGGGCGCGCGTCAGGCGATCGAGCAGCGGACGCTTGTAGGTTTCCTCGATATGGGCGCGCGCATGGTCGACCAGATGCATGTAGTTGACGCCGGACGGGCAGGTGGTCATGCAGGCGAGGCAGGATAGGCAGCGGTCGATATGGGTGACGATCTCCCTGTCGGCCGGGCGACCGTTCTCCAGCATGTCCTTGATCAGGTAGATCCGCCCACGCGGCGAATCCAGCTCATTGCCAAGCGTCACATAGGTCGGGCAGGTGGCTGTGCAGAAGCCGCAATGCACGCATTTGCGCAGGATCTTCTCCGATTCCGCGACATGCGGATCGGCAAGCTGGGCAAGCGAAAAATTGGTCTGCACGCAAAAAGTCCTTACCGTTTGAGCATGATCTTTTCCGAAAACCGGTTCCCACTTTTCGGGATCATGCTCTAAAGTCCGAGGAACCAGCTTTCCGGGTCTTTGACCGGTTCGCCGCGCTGCAGCGCCTGCAAGCCGAGAATGCAGCGGGCGATGAACCAGATGGCGACGGCGACCATCAGTACGACGCCTATCGCCACCATCATCAGCACAACCGAGATCAGCGCATAGAGCAGGCCGATCCAGAAGGTGCGGATCAGGAATGTGTAGTGGCTCTCGACGAAACCACCTGCCTTGCCGCGGTTGATGTAGGCCAGGACGATGCCGACAATAGCGGTGACGCCGATGACGAGGCTGGCGAGATAAAGGATGTAGATGACCAGCGCGTTGGTCGAACCTGGCTCCAGCCATCGGTCGGTCTGGCGCGGCGTGGGCTTATTTGAATGAGCCTGGCCTGAATCAGCCGGGCCTGGATTGATGTCGCTCATCGAATTGCTCCCTCGGTTGCCGGGCCAAGAGTAGCAGAGCTTGCAGCCGGCGCCATACGGCCGGGATTGAGGATATTCTTAGGATCGAATTCGGCTTTGAGCCGCGCCGACAACGCTGCCAGTTGCGGTGCCTGCGGCTCGAATACCGGCACAGCGGCGCGATGCGAAGGTGCCGCGCGCACCAGCGTCGCATGGCCGCCGCCATACTGTCTCACCAGTCCGCGCAGAAGATCGGCTTCGGGATCGCCATGCTCCATGCGCAGCCAGATCAGTCCGCCCTGCCAGTCATAAAAGGCATCGACGGCCGCCTGCATGCGCAACGCCAGCAGCATCTGGTGACCTTGCGCCGGCGCCATCGACACGCGCCACACCGGCTTTTCCAGGCCGTCGGCAAACGGCGCGCAATCTCTGATATCGCGCCAGACGGAGCGCGAGATCTCGCCCGAAATTTCCTCGAGCGGGCCGGCATTCCTGAGCAGGTCCTTCAGCGCGGCGATGCGGTAGGCAACCGACGGGCCGAACCCCTCGACGCGCAGCAATGTCGCGGCAGTACTTCCGACACTGCCGCCGGCGACCCGTGCGGCAACGCGTTCGGGAAGATGGGCGGCGCTCGACACTTCGGCGCTGGAGCCGAGCGCCAGCGCCATGGCCGCCGCGGCATGGTCGTCGAGCAGGCCACCGACGGCGAGTGTGACTTCGGTCTCGGCAGCGGGCAGCACCTTGAAGGTGACGTCGGTGAACACAGCCAACGTGCCCCAGCTGTTGGCCATGAGCTTGGAGAGGTCATAGCCTGTGACGTTCTTGACCACGCGACCGCCGGACTTGAAGACCTCGCCGCGACCGGAAACCGCCGCTATGCCAAGAATATGGTCGCGCGCCGCCCCCGCCTTCAGCCGGCGCGGGCCGCAAAGGTTCGCGGCCAGCACGCCGCCGATCGTGCCTTTTCCCTTTTCGCCGCCGAGCAGCGGGCCATAGTCCAATGGCTCGAAGGCCAGCTGCTGACCGTTTTCGGCGAGCAGGCTTTCGATCTCGGCGAGCGGGGTGCCGGCTTTGGCCGACAGCACCAGTTCGGCCGGCTCGTAGAGCGTGACACCGGACAGTTTCGACAGGTCGAGCGTATGTTCGGTCTGCAGCGGACGGCCGATACCGCGCTTGGAGCCATGGCCGAGGATTTCGAGCGGCGAGTCTTCGGCGGCCGCCCAGGCAACGGTGGCGAGGGTTTCGGCGGCGCTGGACGGGGTGAAGGTGGTCATGGCGTTGCGCCGGTGGCAAAAACGCCGCGATCCTTCCCACCCCCCTCTGTCCTGCCGGACATCTCCCCCGCAAGGGGGGAGATTGGCAGCTTCGGCGCCTTGCTATTCCGGCAACACCGGTGATTGGCGAAAGCCGAAGCCACATCCGATCTCCCCCCTTGCGGGGGAGATGTCCGGCAGGACAGAGGGGGGTGTTCAAGCGCCAACGCTTCCACTTAAAACCTCGGAATGTCCGGAAACGCCGTCTGCCCGCGATGCACGTGCATCCGTCCGAGCTCGGCGCAGCGGCGCAACTGCGGAAAGACTTTGCCGGGGTTGAGCAGATGGTTGGGGTCGAAAGCGCATTTGACCCGCATCTGCTGGTCGAGGTCGATCTGGTTGAACATTTCCGGCATCAGGTCGCGCTTCTCCACCCCCACCCCGTGCTCGCCGGTCAGCACGCCGCCGACCTTGACGCAGAGCCGCAAAATGTCGGCGCCGAAGCTTTCCGCCTTGTCGAGCTCGCCCGGCACATTGGCGTCATAGAGGATGAGCGGATGCAGATTGCCGTCACCGGCATGGAAGACATTGGCGACGCCGAGCCCGTATTTTTCGGAGAGCTCGCGCATGCCGTGCAGCACGCGCGGCAGTTCCTTGCGCGGGATCGTGCCGTCCATGCAGTAATAGTCGGGCGAAATGCGGCCGACCGCCGGAAAGGCAGCCTTGCGGCCGGCCCAGAAGCTCAGCCGCTCCTGCTCCGACTGCGAAATGCGGCATGTGGTCGACCCGTTTCGATAGGCGATGGCTTCGACAAGGCCGATCAGGTGATCGACCTCGACCCCCGGCCCATCGAGCTCGACGATCAGCAGCGCCTCGACATCCAGGGGATAGCCGGCATGGACGAAATCCTCGGCCGCATGAATCGCCGGGCGATCCATCATCTCCATGCCGCCCGGGATGATGCCGGCGCCGATGACGTCGGCGACGCATTGGCCACCCTGCTCGCTGGTCGGAAAGCCAATCAGCAGCGCGCGCGCCGTCTCCGGCTTCTTCAGGATGCGCACGGTGACCTCGGTGACGACGCCGAGAAGGCCCTCGGAACCGGTCATCACCCCGAGCAGGTCGTAGCCTTCCGCGTCGAGATGCTTGCCGCCGAGCCGCACCACCTCGCCGTCCATCAGCACCATCTCGATACCGAGCACGTTGTTGGCGGTGAGGCCGTATTTGAGGCAATGCACGCCGCCGGAATTCTCCGCGACATTGCCGCCGATCGAGCAGGCGATCTGGGAGGATGGATCGGGGGCGTAGTAAAAGCCCTCCTGCTCGACGGCGGTGGTGATGCCGAGATTGGTGACGCCCGGCTGGGCGACGACGATGCGGTTGGGAAAATCGATCTCGAGGGTGCGGTTGAAGCGGCTCATGACCAGCAGCACGGCGTCTTCAAGCGGCAGCGCGCCGCCGGACAGCGAGGTGCCGGAGCCGCGCGGCACGACGCGGATGTTGCGGTCGTTGCAATATTTCAGCACGCGGGAAACCTGCGCCACCGTTTCGGGCAGCACCACGACCAGCGGCAATTGCCGATAGGCGGTGAGGCCGTCGCTCTCGAACGCACGCATCGAATTGGCGGCGTCGACGACGCCTTCGCCCGGCACGATGATGCGCATATTGGCGACGATCTCGTCGCGCCGACGCATCGTGGCGTCGTCTGGCTTCGGCATCAGCAGGCCGGACATCGACAGTCTCCTTTCGATCGACTGGTAAAAATCTTTTACCAGCGGCAGGCGCTTGTTGCAAATCCTGCTTTGGCCGAAATCGAGCGCCGACACCGGGACGTCTTGCGCGGCCGCTGCGGGGAGGGTCGCGAACGAAGGGAGCGGGGCGAGAGGGACGCGCTGACTTTCTCCTCCTCGGAGGCCTTTGCACAGAATCGGATTGGTGATTCCGTTCGCAAGGAAGATAGGGAGATGATTCGGATGGTCGATCGTGTGCTTGGTCAACTGAGCC
>NZ_JAMYLP010000113.1:0-15085 GCF_040318085.1 Mesorhizobium sp. M1322 | reverse complement strand
CCTCAACACCTTCAGAGCGCCGAATCCCGAGGAATTGATGTCGGCAGCTTCCCAAGTTGCACATTAATAGGCTGCGGAAATGGGCTGCTGAAAACTCGCTCGACGGCCACCGTCCTGTGGTGATTCTTTGGATTTAACAATCATCGAAATGCTCAGCGCGGGAGGCTAAGGTCTGCCCGTGGGCTTCGTAGCGATTTCGATTCAACGGTCTGCGGACCGCCCCGACGCTAGAGTGAGCAAGCCGCTTAGGCGGGGCGACGTCCGCTCCTTGCCGCAATCACGTCGTTCCGACAGGCGCGCATACGGCAAGTTTCCACCCATCCTAGTTTAGTCCTCCAACGGCTTCTTCCGCGTGCAGAGCGGTTAAAAGCACGGGTCGCCTCGATTGCGCCATTTCGCGACCTTCTGACCGCTTCTCCAAAGCTGATCTTCGCGCAGCGGCAGCAGTCGACCTTCGCGATCGTCAGTCAAACTTCCGGGCTCCGCATTAACTGAAGAGTGCCACGATTCCATAACAGCAGGCAGCAATCAGCGCCGTAGAGGGCATGGTGATGACCCAGGCGATCACGATCGAGCCGGCTATGCCCCAGCGGACGGCAGAGATGCGCCGTGCCGCTCCGACGCCGACGATGGCGCCGGTGATGGTGTGCGTAGTTGAGACCGGAATACCGAGCCACGTCGCGCCAAACAGCGTGATCGCGCCACCAGTCTCGGCGCAGAAACCCTGCATCGGATTGAGCCGAGTGATCTTCGAGCCCATCGTGTGGACGATGCGCCAGCCGCCAAACAGCGTGCCTAGCGCCAGCATTGCCTGGCAGGTGATCACCACCCAGAAGGGCACATAGAACTCGCCCCCGAGCATGCCCTGCGAGTAGAGCAGCACCGCGATGATGCCCATCGTTTTCTGCGCATCATTGCCGCCATGGCCGAGCGAATAGAGCGACGCCGACACGAATTGCAGGGTGCGGAAGGTATTGTCGACCGCGAACGGCGTCTGGCGCACGAAAATCCAGGAGACGGTGAGTATCAGCACCAGAGCCAGCACGAAGCCGGTGAGCGGCGACAGCACGATGGCCGCGACCGTCTTCAGCAGCCCCGACCAGACGATGGCGACGCTTCCCGCCTTGGCGACAGCCCCGCCGACCAGCCCGCCGATCAGCGCATGCGAGCTCGACGAGGGTATGCCGTAGAGCCAGGTGATGATGTTCCAGGCGATTGCGCCTACGAGCGCCGCGAACACGACCTGCGGCGTCACGATGTCGGCGCTGACGATGCCCCTGCCAATGGTCTCGGCGACGTGGAGACCGAAGAACATGAAGGCTATAAAATTGAAGAAGGCCGCCCAGAAGACCGCATATTGCGGGCGCAGCACACGCGTCGAGACGATGGTGGCGATGGAGTTCGCAGCGTCATGCAGGCCGTTCAGGAAATCGAAGAACAGAGCGACGCCGATCAGGCCGACGAGAAGCGGAAAGGCGAGAGTCGGGTCCATCCGCTCAAACGTTCTCGATCACGATGCCGCTGATCTCGTTGGCGACGTCTTCGAAGCGGTCGACCACCTTTTCCAGCTGGCCATAGAGCTCGCTGCCGACGATCCACGCCATGGCGTCGGTCCTGCCGTGCCGCTGGAACAGTTCCTTCAGGCCTGCGTCGTGCAGCCCGTCGGCGCGCTCCTCGACCTTGGTGATCTCCTCGGCAAGGGCGCCGAGCCGTGTGACGTTGGCGCCGACTTTTTCCAGCAGCGGGATCGCCTCGGCGGTCAGATGCGCGGCCTCGACGATGACGGCGCCCATCTCGCGCATGCGAGGCTCGAAACTCGTTTGCTCGAACAGCCTCACCATCTTGACCACCTTGTGCATCATGTCGATGGCGTCATCCATCGACTGGATCAGGTCCTTGATGTCGCCACGGTCAAAAGGGGTGATGAAGCTCTTGCGCACGGCGAGCAGCACCTCGCGGGTGACCACGTCGGCCTGGTCCTCGAGCTCGACGATCTCACGGCAATGGCGCTCGACGTTCTCGCCGCCATCGAGCAGCTTCTGCAGCGCCTCGGCGCCGGCGACGAGGATGCGGGAATGCCGCTCGAACAGGTCGAAGAACTTGTCCTCGCGGGGCATAAGCGCACGAAACCAATTGAGCATGTTTTATCCTGTAGCGTTCAGAAATGAGCCAGTTCAGGCGCTATAGATTCTAGTAGGGCAGCTAACTCAGGTTCATCGACCAGGAGTGCTGCTTGATCCGGCTTAAGCCAGGCCCGTCTTCGATACTTCTGCTCCTTCCATTCATCCAGCTCCTGCTGCACGTGAAGCGGGTATACTTCAACGGTTACCGGGACAAACGTGTCCTTCAATCGCTTCCAATAATGGAAGCTGCCAACGGATTGCTCATGCAAAGTGCCCACTACTCCGGCTTCCTCACCCGCCTCTTGAGCTGCAGCCTCGCAGTCTGGTCGACCCTTCATCGGCCACCCCTTGGGCAAGATGAAGCGGCCCGTTTGCCGAGACGTTAGCAGCAAGATTTCAGTGTCTCCGTCTGCAGCGCGGCGATAAGGCAAAGCGGCAACCTGTGCGATGGGCTTACCACGGCGCGCTCGCTTCCCCAGTTTCTTTTTCTTCAAAGGCCCGGCCATCCATTTCCCTAAGACCTTAGCCCGTATTGTCGGTAGCTGGCTGCCGCGCAAGTTAGCCGGTCGATCGCTATCGATGGGTCCCGGTCAGGCATCGAAGAGGTCCTGTCCTAGCTAGGTTTCGGTGAGACAATCTCGACGAAAAAGATAAGGATCTTGAAAGGCCTATTCTGTCCCACTTTCGAAATTGAGCGTTGAAAAAGTTCAATTTTTGCTCCCCGGCTAGGGGCACCATTTCCCACCCGAGAAACCTTGGAAGCTCGGTGGGAGGTCATCCCAGGCGCACCCTGGGATAACCTCAATTGAAGGCCAGTCCGGTCCTTCCTGATTAGATCGGACACCGTAGCCCTAATTCGCTATTACATCGGCCCTGGCACCATCTTGGTCGGCTGCTCCGGCATCGGAAACGCGTAATTGTCGCATTTCACGTCCGGGTTCGTCGGGCTGAACATTCCAAGCGGGTTGTCCTTGAACAGCCAGACGTGAAGATCGTAATGGTAGAACTCCACCGGGATAAGCGGATAATGTCCCTCCATCGGCCCCTGGAACGTCTGTCCAAAGAGTTTCGGCGGCTCCTTGGTGTCGGGCGTCAACGGCACAAGCCATTCCACGGCCACTAGGCGCAAGCCGCCGTCGACCGGCTCATAGATGAGGACATTGGGGCGCGTCGGATCTGGTGTCGGGCTGACGCTCCCGACGTTGACGAAATGAATGCCCATCGCGCCCTTAGGGTAATCCATAGCGCCAGCCACTTTTTCGCCGCTGTAATAAACGCATCCGACCGTCGACAGATAGAGGTCGCGGATGCCGGCCTTGTAGTCTTCGTACTTCGATAGCGATTTTTTCAGGGCCTCGATCTCGGCCTTGTCGGGCTCGGCGGCCTGACCTGTAGCCGCGGTCAGGCAGGCGCCGATGAGGCCAGCCAAAGCGAGAATACTGCGGCGCCTGAAGTGCGTTGTTTTCGTCATGCATTCCTCCCAGTTTTTTGTTCTGGCCGTGCAAGGCGGCGATGATCTGGTTGCGCGGCCGATCGCCGATGCTAATCCTTTCCGCAGGTCGGGAGAATTAACCCTCATGACCTAGGTCCACCAGGGGATTTGGTTCTTCAACTGAGCCTGAAGGGACCGTCGACGGCCACTGCCGACCGGCCTGCAGCCGCCATCTCTGACGCTGGCGATTAGCCGTAAGCCCCCCGCGTCTTCGTCATCCTAGGGCGGAGCAAGGAGCGAAGCGACGCGGCGCAGACCCAGGGATCCATGCCGTTACGCCTGCTGAGGAATGCAGCGGCTCAGAATAAAAGCGCTCCGTAGCGATCCTTCGCGCCTCTCCCCCACTTGTGGGGAGATCGGCCGTCACCACCGGCTTCGCGAACCGCTACCGTCGCAGGAGCGAGCGGAGCGCTGAAGCTGCCAATCTCCCTCCTTGTGGGGGAGATGTCCGGCAGGACAGAGGGGGGCGCTGTCCCTCGGCATTAAAGGTCCTGTACCGCAGCAGCGCTCTCACGTAACGGCATGGATCCCAGGGTCTGCGCCGCGTCGCTTCGCTCCTTGCTTCGCCCTGGGATGACGAAGTGGAGAGGTGTTTCGGCTAATCCTAGAGGGTTGCGATTTGCCACTGACAGGAATTATCGACGTTCGCTGCCGATCCCCCGATCTCTCAAAATCACTGTGTCGAGGAACCAGCAGCACCACCAAGCCTACCGCCGTCCCAGCAAGCTCCTCATCCGATTGCGCAGCAGGCGCGCCATGTTGCGGGTTTCGCGGTAGAGGTGAAGCTGCGACGCCGCCTGGCGGGCGAGGCGGTCGGCGTCCGGCGTCAGGCCGATGACCAGAGTGCCGATCGGCCGGCGCTCCGTCCATAGCCGGCTCATCACCGGATGGTCGGGCACGGCGCAGGAATCGGTCATCATGATGTTGGGGTCGTCGAGATGCTGCCTGGTCACCTCGATCATCAGCAGCGTGCCCGGCGAATAGGCGGCGAGCGTCTCGTCATAGGCCGTCTTCCAGGTGTAGGCGACGCCGGCCTCGACAAAGACGATCAGGCTGGCGATGATGCGGTCGTCGAGCGTCAGTGAATGGATGCGGCACAGGTCCTGTTCGGCCAGCCGGTGCACGGCCTCGCGGGCGAAGGCGGCGCGGTAGCGGTCGACGGCCATGGCGGTGCGCTCGCGGCCTTTCCAGCCTGCTGCTTCCAGCGTCAGGAAGCGTTCAATGGCATGGCGGATATTTTCCGGTCCGCGCGCCACCAGATGCTCCAGCCGGCCGAGGTCGGCGAGGCGGCGCTTCAGGCGGCGGAACTCGCGATAATGGTGCGAGCGCAGCGAGGCCTTCAGATAGTCATCGCCGTCGATCTCGCTTTCGAGCATCGGGCGTTCTGCCTTGCCGGTGGTGACCAGCGTCAGGCCACGCGTCTCGGCGACCGTCGCCAGCAGGCTGGCCACCGGGCCGTCGAGCCGGATGTCGGGCAGCACCAAGACTTTCGGCAGCTTGAGATGCGGCCGCGACAGCATCGAGAAGAAATCCTCGATGACGCCGACGGGATCGTCACGGTCGACCAGTGGCGTGCCGATCGGGCCGAACGGGCTCGACCATGTGCGCATGACCCGCACGCCGAGCGGCACCGCCGGCCGCTCCACCGAGAACGGCACCAGCAGGCGCAGCCGGTTGCGGTATTCGTCGCCGTCGCGGATGACCGCCAGCCGCACCTCACGGTCTTCCAGCCTCGGCATGGCGGGCGCCAGGAAGCGCGGGTTGAAGAAGACGTTGGGCTCGATGGTGCGAGTGCAGAGATAGTCGAGCTCCTCGACCAGGTCGAAGCCGGCGGTGGCCGGGTAGACGGCCAGTTTGCGCTCGGGCCGGTCGTTGGCCAAGAGCTCGATATGGGCGGGGTCGGCTTCGCGGGCGAGCCCGGCGAGGCCGGACACCATGGCGCCGGCCGGGCCACCGCTGGTTTCCTCGAGCAACGGGATGGCAACCATCATGCGGCTCCTTCGGCGGCTACGAAAATGACCATGACGATGCCGAGCCTGCGCCACACCGTGAAGGACAGCGCGCCGGCCTCGAAGATCATGGCGAAGGCGGTGGCCATCGCCGCGCCCCACAGGCCGAAAAGCGGGATCAGCACCAGATTGAGGCCGATGTTGAAGGCCAGCGTCATGGCGTAGACGGCGGCGCAGATGTTCTGGTTGCCGCTCATGGTGAGCAGGCTTTCGCAGGGGCCGACGGCGGCGCGGGCGACGACGCCGAAGACCAGCAGGAACAACAGCGGATAGCCGGCAACGAATTCAGGCCCGAACAGGCTCAGCATCGGCTCGCCCAGCACCAGCACCAGCAGCGCCATCAGCAGCGACGGCCAGAACGTCCACGACACCGTTTCGCGGGCGAAGGCGGCGAGCTTTTCCGGCTCGCCATGGGTGAATTGCGCGTAGCGCTGGGCGACGCCCGCCTTGACCGCGAAATAGACGAAATGCACCAGCGCCAGCGTTTTCACCGTGGCGAAATAGACGGCGACGTCGTTGGGGTTCATATAGGCGCCGACCATCAGCACGTCGGCATTGGTGAGCAGGAAGAAGAAGCCCTCGACCAGGAAGATCGGCAGCGACACGAGGAACCACTGCGCGAAGTGCACCTTCGTCGGCCCGGCCGGGATATTCCTGTCCATGCGCGCGGTGACGCCGATGAGTTGAGCGAGCGTGGTGGCATAGGCGGCGGCGATCGAGGCGAAGATCGCGGTCCTGGCGTCGGGCGCAAAGCCGACCAGAAGCATCAGCGCCATGAGAGCCAGGATCAGCACCGGCCGCACCAGATAGGTCGGCGCCAGCGCAAACAGCGCCCAGGAGGCGGCCCGCGCTAGCCCCTGGAGCAGATCGGACATGGCGATCATTGGCATGCAGATGAGGCCGAGAATGAACGGCACGACATAGTAGTTTTCGATAAAGGGCGAGAGCAGCCAGACGCCGAGCGCGCCGAGACCAGCGATCGCCGTCGAGGCAACCAGTACGAACAGGCGGCTGGTCAGCACGATGCCGCGCAGTTCGGCCAGCATGTTGCGCTCGCGGTATTCGGGAATGAAGCGGATGACCGAGGTGTGGAAGCCGAGGCAGGCGAGGTTGCCGACGATGACCATGGTCACCCAGACGAGGACGAAGATGCCGTATTCGAACGAGCCCATCCAGCGCGCCATCAGCACCTGGCTGACGAAGGCGATGACGGCGCTGACGATGCGGATCGAAAAGGCGATCAGCGACATACGGCTGGCTTCGCCGCGCTCGTCGGCGGTGAACAGCACGGCATCGATGCGGCCAAGCAGCGGCTTTACGCGCAGCGCAAGGTGCTGCGGCAGGAACCGCCCGGCTGTCGTCGCCGCGGAAAAGCGCACCCTGATCACACTCCGTTTTCCGCTTCTTCTTCGGGTCCGGGTCTAGCGAAAACACATTAAGAAACGGTTGGGTGAGCTTTCCTTCGCCCCGTCGCTATACGGGGAGAAGGTGTCGGCAGGCGGATGAGGGGCGGCGCCGGCCTATGAAGGTTTGCGCTGTGGGCAAACAGGACGCGGTCCTGTCGAGAGCATCAACGCCAATGCGCGGTTGCTGTTAAATGCGAATTCTGGTTTTCTCGCCTACCAGCGGGGGAACGCGTGCAAGTCGAAGAATTTCTTCATAGGTGGACGGCTCGGGAAGGCGGCGCGGAGCGCGCCAACTACCAGATGTTCCTGTCCGAATTCTGCGACGTGATCGGTGTTCCACGTCCCGAACCTTCTGGCGCAGAACGCGAACACAATGACTATGCGTTCGAGCGCGCGGTACGACGGCGCGCCAGCGACGAAATCTCATCGTCCAAGCGAATCGATCTCTACAAGAAAAGCTGCTTCATACTCGAAGCCAAGCAGTCTCGGCTGCCGGGAGCGAAGAACGCCATTCCGGGGCAGGGTGTGTTGTTTGCCGACGAACCTGAACACCTCGGCAAGCGCAGCGTTGCCCGCGGCTGGGACGTGATGATGCAGAACGCGCGCAAGCAGGCGGAAGAGTATGTCTACCTGCTCGACGCTAGCCACCCCGCGCCGCCTTTCATCATCGCCTGTGACGTCGGCAACGCTTTCGAGATTTTCGCCGACTTCTCCGGCACCGGTCGCGCCTATAGCCAGTTTCCCGACCGCAAGGGATTTCGCGTCTACCTGGACGACCTAAGACATAAGGAAACGCGTGAGCTTTTCGCGCGTATCTGGACCGATCCGAGAAGCCTCGACCCGGCAAAGGAATCGGCGCGAGTGACGCGCGAGATCGCCAAGCGGCTGGCGGAAGTCAGCAAGGCGCTGGAGAAAAACCATCCAGCCGAGGAAGTGGCGCATTTCCTTATGCGCTGCATCTTCACCATGTTCGCGGAGGACGTGGATCTGCTGCCGAAGGGATCGTTCACACAACTGCTGGACGATTGCGTGAAATCGCCCTCAGCATTCGTACCGTTGATCGAGGAACTATGGGCGAAGATGGACGAACCCGAGCAGAAAAAGCGCTTCTTTTCAGCGTTCCGCACTGAGCTTCGGTATTTCAACGGCAATCTGTTCAAGAATGCGCGCGCTTTCCCACTCGGCCGCGAAGAAATCGGCGAATTGCTGCAGGCGTCAAAGGCAAAATGGACGGAGGTTGATCCGGCGATCTTCGGCACGTTGCTCGAACAGGCGCTGGAGCCGGGCGAGCGCAAGAAGCTCGGCGCACACTACACGCCGCGCGCCTATGTGCAGCGGCTCGTCGAGGTTACGGTGATGGAGCCGCTGCGCGACGACTGGCAAAGGGCTCTGACCAAGGCGGAGGCCGCCAAGGATCTACGCGACGATGCCAAGGCGATTGAGATCGTGCGAGGCTTCCATCATCAGCTTTGTCTGACGCGCGTCCTCGACCCGGCCTGCGGCACCGGGAATTTCCTCTATGTCAGCCTCGAACTGATGAAGAAGCTGGAAGGCGAGGTACTGGAGACGCTGGCTCGCCTCGGCTTCAACGAAAGCCTTGGGCTGGAGCGCGAGACGGTTGACCCGCATCAGTTTCTTGGACTGGAACTCAACCCGCGCGCAGCGGCAATCGCCGAACTGGTGGTGTGGATCGGCTATTTGCAGCAGCACTACCGCACCCGGACAGGCCACCCTTCAGAGCCGATTTTGCGCGCCTTCAAGAATATCAATTTTGGCCGTCGCGAAGGCTATGACGCCGTGCTTACCTGGGATGGCTATCCAGTTCCGATGATCGTCGAGAAGGACGGCAAGCGGATCGAGACATTTCCCAATGCACGGCGGCCGAACTGGCCAGAGGCTGAGTTTATCGTGGGAAATCCGCCTTTCATCGGATCAAAGTTTTTTCGGCAACGATTTGGTAACGGATACACTGAGGCACTTTGGGCCGTTCATAAGCACGTCAATGAAAGTGCCGATTTTGTTATGTACTGGTGGGACCGCGCCGCCGACTTACTGACTCGAAAGAAAACGCCATTGAGACGTTTTGGGCTCGTGACGACTAATTCAATCAGTCAAACATTTGAGCGTTGGAATCAATGTTACAAAAACCGTTCCGTTGTTGGCCAACGAGGGTATTGCTTCACCGGGTGTGAAGCTTCACGGCTCAGGTTTTATCGTATCACAAAACGAAGCTAAGCTTCTGGGTCTTGGCAGGCGTCCGGGGCTTGAACGTCACGTTCGTCCTTATCTCAACGGCCGTGACCTGACTGGTCATTCGCGCAACGCTATGGTCATTGACCTTTTTGGCCTGCCATCCGAAAAAGTCCGGGACGAATATCCGGAAATTTATCAGCATCTTCTTTCTCGAGTTCGATATGACTACGATGACAAGGGTGTCCCAAGAAGAAATAAAAATGGCGATCGGCTAGGTAGAGAATGGAATCGGAGAGAATCTTACAGGGAAAATTGGTGGGTATTTGGCGAGCCACGCGGCGATATTAGGCCTGCTCTCGAAAACATAGATCGTTATGCAGTAACGCCTGTCACTCAGAAGTATCGTTTCTTTTTATTTGTTGATGCTGAATTCCTGCCGGATGACGCACTTATGTGTTTCGCTGAGCCAACTGGATTTATTCTGGCGACACTGTCGTCGCGGATTTTTGAGCAGTGGTTCGCTGCTAATTCGTCCACGCTTGAAGATAGACCGCGCTTTATCAAATCAAGCTGTTTCGACCCGTTCCCTTTTCCTGATCCCTCCGAATATCTCAAACGGGAGCTTTGCAAAGCCGGCGAAGAACTTGACACTTTGCGGAAAAAAGTGCTCGCCGAGCACACCGATCTGACTTTGACCGGGCTCTACAACGTGCTGGAAAAGCTGAAGCTTGGAAGCACGCTGTCGGATAACGACGAGGAGGTCAAGCGGCGCGGGCTGGTGCTGATCCTTGAGGAACTACACGAGACGATCGATCGCTTGACGGAAGAGGCCTATGGCTGGCCGACGGACCTTTCCGAAGAGCAGATTCTGGAACGGCTGGTGGCCCTGAACGCCGAACGCGCTGTAGAAGAAGCGACGGGCCATGTGCGCTGGCTGCGGCCCGACTATCAGATTCCGCGTTTCGCCAAGGGTGCTGCGGCGAAAACTGGCGAACTCGACCTCGGCGAGAAAGTGGCGGCGATCGATACTGGAAAGCCGGTCTTTCCCAAAGACCGCTACGAGCAGCCTCTGGCCGTGGAAGCGCTGCTTTCGGCGAGTACCACCCCGCTCGACGCCGCCGCAATCTCCCGCGCGTTCAAGGGGGGCGGAAAGAAGATCGAGCAGCGCGTGGCGCAAGTGCTTCTCACGTTGGCGCGCTATGGCCGGGTGACACCGCTTTCAGGCGGCAAATTTGCTGCGCGCAAGGCGGCGTAGGTGCGGAGAAAAGTACAGGCGGTTTCTTCGTGCTGGTTCTCAGGCGCTGGAAGCGCTCGGGGATAAGCGATCGCTGGTGGTCGCTTCACGAAACGAGATGAGTCATAGTCCGATCAGAATCGAAACCTTGCATCCGTGGACATGGCAAGAAATCAACTCGACCTTTTTGGCGCCGAAGAACAGTCCGAGCTGTTCGATGAAGATGCGCCGACCGTTTATTATCATGGCGATCCAGACAGGGTGCGCGCGCGATTGCACAAGCTTATCGCCGAGGCGCGCGGCGCGGAAACGTTGCCTTGGGATGAGGACAGCACTCGGCTCTACCGCAAGATCGTGCCACAGATGGTGCTTTGGCTGCCGGAGGAAGAAGCCGCGCAGTTGAAATTCGAGTTTGAGGATGAAATGGAGCGGCTGAAGGCGGCGTAGAACGGGAACGTCGGCGGGACAGCGCCCCCTCTGGCCGCCTGATATCTCCCCTCAGGTGGGGAGATTGGCTAATCGCCGGCGCCCTCATCCGCCCTTTGGGCACCTTCTCCCCATGAACGGGGCGAAGGAAAGCTTACGCAAACGCCCCATGGCAGTGTTTGTACTTTTTCCCCGACCCACACGGACAGGCCTCGTTGCGGCCGACCTTGCCCCAGGTGGCGGGGTTGTTCGGGTCGCGGTTTTCGGGGGCGACGATGGCGTTGGTCTCCTGGCGAACCAGAAGCCCGGTCTCGCCGAAATCGTCCTCGCCAGTGGTACCGTCGAGATGGCTGCCGAACATATCGGGCGCCTCGGGCGGCGGCGCTTCGGCCGCCTGGCGGACCAGTTCGACGCGCATCAACTGCGCGGTGACAGCCTGGCGCAGATTGCCTAGCATCGCCTGGAACAGCTCGAACGCCTCGCCCTTGTATTCCTGCAGCGGGTCGCGCTGGGCGTAGCCGCGGAAGCCGACGACCGAGCGCAGATGGTCGAGGTTGACGATGTGCTCGCGCCACAGATGATCGAGCGTCTGCAGCACCACCGAGCGCTCGACATAGGTCATCACGTCGGGGCCGAAGCGCTCGGCACGTTCCTTGGCGGCAGTCTCGGCCGCCTGGCTGATGCGCTCGCGGATGTCGTCCTCGGCGATGCCCTCTTCCTTGACCCAGTCCTCGATCGGCAGGTCGAGATTGAGAAATTCGGCGACCTCGGCCTTGAGGCCGGCGACGTTCCACTGCTCGGCGTAGGCGTTTTCGGGAATAGCCTTGGCGACGATCTCCTCGATGACGCCCTCGCGCATCTCGGCGATGGTCTCGGACAGGCCTTCACCGTCCATAAGCTCGAGACGCTGCTCGAACACCACCTTGCGCTGGTCGTTCGAGACGTCGTCATATTTCAGCAGGTTCTTGCGGATGTCGAAGTTGCGCGCCTCGACCTTCTTCTGCGCCTTTTCCAGCGCCTTGTTGATCCACGGGTGGATGATCGCCTCGTCTTCCTTGAGGCCGAGCTTCTGCAGCATGCCGTCCATGCGCTCGGAGCCGAAGATGCGCATCAGATCGTCCTGCAGCGACAGGAAGAACTTTGAGCGGCCGGGATCGCCCTGGCGGCCTGAGCGGCCGCGCAACTGGTTGTCGATGCGGCGCGACTCATGGCGCTCGGTGGCGAGCACGTAAAGGCCGCCGGCGGCGAGCGCCTTTTCCTTCAGCCGGGCGACGTCGTCGCGGATTGCCTTTTCCCTGGCTTCGCGCTCGGGGCCGGCCGGCATCTCGCCAAGCTCCTCGGCGATGCGCATGTCGGCATTGCCGCCGAGCTGGATGTCGGTGCCGCGGCCGGCCATGTTGGTGGCGATGGTGATGGCGCCGGGTTTTCCAGCCTGGGCGACGATCGCCGCCTCACGCTCGTGATGGCGGGCGTTCAGCACCTCGAAATCCATAAAACCTTCCTTGCGCAGACGCGCGGCGAGCTGCTCGGATTTCTCGATCGAAGTGGTGCCGACCAGCGTCGGCTGGCCCTTGGCGCGGGCTTCCTTGATCTCCTTGACGATCGCCTTGTACTTCTCCTCGACGGTCCGGTAGACCTCGTCGTCCTCGTCAATGCGGATGACCGGCAGGTTGGTCGGGATCTCGGTGACGTCGAGATTGTAGATGTTGCCGAATTCCTCGGCCTCGGTCAGCGCCGTGCCGGTCATGCCGGCGAGCTTCTTGTAGAGGCGGAAATAGTTCTGGAAGGTGACGGAGGCGAGCGTCTGGTTCTCCGGCTGGATCGCCACATGCTCCTTGGCTTCGAGCGCCTGGTGCAGGCCTTCCGAATAGCGGCGGCCGGGCATCATGCGTCCGGTGAATTCGTCGATGATGACGATCTCGCCGTTGCGCACGATGTAGTCCTTGTCCTTCTGGAACAGCTGGTGCGCCTTCAGGGCATTGTTGACGTGGTGGACGATGGCGACGTTCTCGACGTCGTAGAGCGACTCGCCCTTGAGCAGGTCGGCGTCGCGCAAAAGGTTCTCCAGCTTCTCGGTGCCCTCCTCGGTGAAGATCGAGGTCTTCTGCTTCTCATCGATCTCATAGTCGGCCGGCTCGAGCTTCAGCATGAAGGCGTCGATGGTGTTGTACATTTCCGAGCGGTCCTCGAGCGGACCGGAAATGATCAGCGGCGTGCGCGCCTCGTCGACCAGGATGGAATCGACCTCGTCGACGATCGCGTAGCTGTGGCCGCGCTGCACCATCTGGGCGCGCTCGAATTTCATGTTGTCGCGCAGGTAGTCGAAGCCGAGCTCGTTGTTGGTGGCGTAGGTGACGTCGGCGGCATAGGCGGCGGCGCGTTGCTCGTCGGACAGGCCATGGACGATGACGCCGACGGTAAGGCCGAGGAATTTATAGACGCGGCCCATCCATTCGGAGTCGCGCGTGGCAAGATAGTCGTTGACGGTGACGACATGGACGCCCTTGCCGGCGAGCGCGTTGAGATAGACCGGCAGCGTGGCGACCAGCGTCTTGCCCTCGCCGGTGCGCATCTCGGCGATGCCGCCATTGTGCAGCACCATGCCGCCGATCAGCTGGACGTCGAACGGGCGCATGCCGAGCACGCGGCGCGCCGCCTCGCGCACGGTGGCGAAGGCCGGCACCAGCAGATCATCGAGGCTGGCGCCGTTGGCGACGTCCTGGCGGAATTTTTCCGTGCGGGCCGTCAGCTCGGCGTCGGAGAGCACCCGCATCTCGTTTTCCATGGCGTTGATCGCTTCGACGCGCGGTCGGGTCGACTTGACCCGGCGATCGTTGGAGGAGCCGAAAACCTTACGGGCGAGACCGCCAAAACTGACCATTCAATGGTCCTTTCGATAGCATTCCAAGTCGTTGTGACGGGTGCCGGCGGCCCCATCAAATCCACGTGAAACGCGGACAAACGCAAAAAGCGCCCGGAAAACGGTTCTGGACGCAAAGTCGTTGGACAGATAAGAGGGGGCTCAATCGATGTCAACGGCGCGCTCGCCCCGACGACCGTGCCAAATTCCGCCACAATCCGGCTGGTCTGGAAGCCATCCCGCTCTAGCTATCCCCTTTGGAGTTAATCGAATGTCCTTATTGTTCCGCCGCGCGTCGCTCACCAGCCTCGGCCTGGCATTCGGGCTGTCGGCCCTGTCGCTGTCGCCACTGATGGCGCAGGACACCGCGCCTGCCCAACCAGCCCCGGCCCAGCCGGCCGCCCCCGCCCAGCCGGCAGCACCTGTCGATCCGAACGCCGTGGTCGCCACGATCAACGGCCAGACGCTGACCGAGGCGGACCTTGCGCTTGCCGAAGGCGAGCTGTCGCAGCAGTTCGCGCAGATGCCGCCCGAACAGCGCCGCGCCGCAGCACTTTCGGCGGCGATCGAGATCAAGGTCATGGCAGCCCAGGCGGTCACCACCGGCCTCGACAAGAATCCCGACTTCCAGCGCCGCATGGCGTTCCTGCAGCAGCGCGCCCTGCATGGCGAAATGGTCGAGAAGGATGTCGTCGGCAAGGTCACGGATGCCGAGGTCCGCGCCCGCTACGACCAGGAAATCGCCAACACACCGCCGAGAAACGAGGTGCATGCCCGTCACATCCTCGTGAAGTCGAAGGAAGAGGCCGACGCGATCATCAAGCAGCTCGACGGCGGCGCCGATTTCCAGAAACTCGCCAACGAGCGCACCAGCGATCCGAGCGGCAAGACCAGCGGCGGCGATCTCGGCTGGTTCGGGCCCGGCCAGATGGTGCCGGAGTTCGACAAGGCGGTCTTCGCGCTGGCGGTCGGCAAATACACCGAGCAGCCGGTGCAGTCGCAGTTCGGCTGGCACGTCATCCAGGTCGAGGACAAGCGCGCCAAGCAGCCGCCGGCCTTCGACCAGGTCAAGGACCAGGCCCGCCAGGCGGTCATCCGCGATAAGTACATCGCGCTGGTCAAGTCGCTGCGCGCCGAGGCCAAAGTCGAGATCCCGGACGAGAAGCTGAAGGAGACGGTCGACGCGCTGGAAAACACCAAGTAGGCCAGCCCGCCACGGCAGATGATGGAGAGGATCAATTGTCGAAGTCGGCGCCGCCCCTCATCTGCCTGCCGGTGTCCAGTTGATAGATGGGTAACACTTTGAACCGGATACATGGGTTACAGTTTTCCCCCTGTAGTG
>NZ_JAMYLP010000112.1:0-15248 GCF_040318085.1 Mesorhizobium sp. M1322 | reverse complement strand
TTGGGCATCGCAAATCACCTCCTACAGGAAGTGAATCACGAACGTCGCCTCACTGGAATCCCCTCTCGATTCAACCTGAGCGTCCGACGCTCTAGGTCTCCCGAACTTCGTCATCCCAGGGCGAAGCAGGAGCGAAGCTCCGTCGCGAAGACCCTGGGATCCATGCCGTAACCTTGGCCGAAGGGTGCCGCGGAGCAGAATTCTGCACTGCAGCGGTGCTCTCAAGTCGCGGCATGGATCCTGGGGTCTGCGCCGCGTCGCTTCGCTCCTTGCTACGCCCCAGGATGACGAAGCGATAGGCGTTTCAGCCAATCTCAAGATTTGCGATCTGCCTATGTAAGAATTACGGTGACAGTGCGCCATTTGCTGGTCGCTCGCGGTCTTCTGCTCGTGTCTTTGGGGATCAAGCCAGCAAATGCGCCAGCAGCGCGCGCAGTTGTGCCGGTTTCAGCGGCTTGCGCATCAGCTCGATGCCGGCGGCGCGGGCGGCCTTGGCGACGGTCTCCGAACCGTCGGCGGTGACGATCAGCGCCGGCACGGCGCGGCTGAGATAATCGCGGACCTCGGCAATCGTCGTGGTGCCGAGATCGCCGCCGTCGAGATGCTGGTCGGCGATGACGATGTCCGGTACCCAGTCGGTATCGCCGAGCATCTCGAGCGCAGCATCGGTCGAGGTGGCGGGGCGCACCAGGCACTGCCAGCGCTCGAGCAAGGACGTCATCGCCTGCAGCACCTCGACGTCGTTCTCGACCAACAGCACTTTTGTGCCGAACAGACCGTAGCCGCGCGGCCGCTCCATGTCGGCGCTGCTGGCAATGGCATCGACACTGGCGCCGATCCCGACTGGAACGTCGATGTGGAAAATCGTGCCGTGCCCGACTTTCGACGAGAACGTCACGGGATGGCCGAGTGCGGCGGCGATGCGGCGCACGATGGCCAGGCCCAGTCCCAGCCCGGCGCCGGCAAGCCCGGCATCGGTCGGGATCGTGCCGCGGTGGAATTCCTCGAACACCGCCTCGCGCTGGTCGTCAGGGATGCCGCAGCCGGTATCGGCGACATCGATGCGGATCGTGTCGCCGCGATGCCTGGTGCCGACCAGCACGCCGCCGGAGCGGGTGTAGCGCAGCGCGTTGGAAAGGAGGTTCTGCAGGATGCGGCGCAGCAAGGTGCGATCCGAACGCACGACGGCGTTGACCGGCCGGAATTTTAGCGTCAAGCTCTTCAACTCGGCGACCGGCAGGAAATCCGAGCGCAGCGACGAAAACAGCACCTCCAGGCTGACGTCGCCGATATCGGGCTGCACGACGCCGGCGTCGAGCTTGGAGATGTCGAGCAGGGTGCGCAGCAGATCCTCCATCGTCTCCAGCGACCGCTCGACCTGCCGGACCAGTTTTTTGCCTTCGTCGCTGGTCTGCACTTCGGCCAGCGCCGAGACCGAGAGATGCGCGGCGTTCAGAGGTTGCAACACATCGTGGCTGGCGGCTGCCAGGAACCTGGTCTTGGACAGGTTCGCCAGTTCCGCGTTTTCCTTGGCCGCGCTCAAATCGATGTTGGATTGTTCCAATCTACGCAGTGTTGAGTGCAGTTCCTCGGTGCGCGTACGCACTCGATTCTCGAGCGAAATCGCGGTCTGGAACAGCGAGAACGCGTTGCCTTGCTGGTCCATCGAGCGCTCGACGCGGCTGACAAGGGCTGCGTTGATCTTCTTCAGCTTCTCCAGGTCGTTGATGTCCCTGAGCGGCATGAAACCTCCTACTCCGCCGCCTGCCGCTCTCCGAAGGCGATGCCGGTGAACGTCTGGTTCAGATGCATCGACCGGTACTGCTCGCCATAGGTGCCGAAGCCGATGACGTTGTTGACCTTGTAGAGTTCCGAAATCTCGCGAAAAACCTGGCGGTTGCGCGCATCGAGCCTGCGCAGCACGCAGTCAAAGGCGAGGATCATGTCGATGCCGCCAAGCCTTTCCTCGACATCCCTGAAGGCGGCACGCGTCGATTCAACCATGTTCTTGGGTCGGGCGATGGAAAGGACGACGCCATCGTCGATGGCGCAGAAGAACGACAGCGAGCCGTCCGCGTGCATCTTCTGGATCGAGCGGCAGTAAAATTCGCCGCCGACCTTCACCACCACCGGGTGCGAAGCGAAACTCAGCGGCGTCAGCATCTGCGGGATGACGCCGACCGAGGCGGCATATTCCTCGGCGGCATTGGTGGCGTTGAATTCGCGCACGGTGCGGTGATCGGGATCGGACGCGGTCACCACCAGCTTCTCGTCGGTGGGGACGAAATTGTCGGTCTTGAACACGTGGAAAGGAATTTCCGTGGTGATCAGCACGATGATGGCGCAGTCGCAGGCAACCTTGCCGTTCGAGATCAGCCGCGTCGTCTCGAACTTCAAATCATCGCCGGCCGACCCGCCGATCAGCGGAATATCGTCGAGCCCCCAATGGATGGCGGAGGTGACCGCTTCCTCGGCATAGGACAGCCCGTCGATGAGGCAGAGCGCGAAAGTGGTGTCGGCTCGCTCGTGCCCGACGCGCCCGCGTAACGAACGCCTCAGCGCCTCGACTTCGCCGGTGATCCCGTCCATGCCCGATGAGGACAGATTTTCGACCATGGTGCTGGCTGCCGAAAACGATGCGGAGGGAAGCAGCATGGCCATGACCTGGCCGTCCTCCAGGCCCTTGGGCGTAATCTCGCCGGCCGTCGAGCAGCCGGCATAGCGGAGCGCCGGCGCGTGGTTGTTGAGCGCTTCCGAAAGGGCGACTGCCTCAAGCAGGCTTTGCGAGAAAAACAGCAGGGCAAACCCAGCGTCGATGGCCGTGGCTTCCACTTCCACCGCCCGGGCGAACGCATCCGCGTCGGGTTCATCGGTGGTGAGAACCGATAGGCCGCATGCATAGCGCGTCCGTGAACTGGCCAGCGGCTTCCTCCTCCATTTCCTCCGACGCTCTTTTTGTGCGCGGCTCTTTTTTGTGCTCCTGGCGCGCCGGCGTCGACGTCATTGTTGTCTTCAAGTGCTACTTTGGCAATGAGCCAACATGACGGAATTGAATTTTCTGCTGTTTTTGACAGGCCGCAGGCGGCATCGCCAGGCGACCCATGGTTTCGCTTCGCTCCGCCGTTTGCCTGTCTTTGCGTGACCGAAAGTACAATAGGCGGATTTTCGGCCGAACTGCATTCTCGCGATCTCGGCATCCGCGGCACTATTTCCCGTGCTTTATGCGGTATAAGAATAGCGGACAGATGGAGGGCTCGGGCACCACCGACGCCAAACGACCAAGGTAGCACCCAGGGAGGTTTCATGTCGGAGATATCGTTGACGGTGAACGGAAAGCGGGTCAGCGGCACTGCCGAAGACCGTACGCTTCTGGTTCATTTCTTGAGGGAGAATCTCGGCCTGACCGGGACGCATGTCGGCTGCGACACCTCGCAATGCGGCGCCTGTGTGATCCATGTCGACGGCAAAGCGGTAAAATCCTGCACCATGCTTGCGGTGCAAGCCTCCGGGTCAAGCGTCGTGACGATCGAAGGCCTGGCTGACGGCGCCGACCTGCATCCGATGCAGGCGGCGTTCAAGGAGTATCACGGGCTGCAATGCGGTTTCTGCACGCCGGGCATGATCATGGCGGCGACCGATATGGTCAACCGCCATCCCGAAGGCCTCGACGAGGCCACGGTGCGGGCCGAGCTCGAAGGCAATATCTGCCGCTGCACCGGCTACCACAACATCGTCAAGGCGATCCTCGCCGCATCGGAGACGATGTCTTCGAAGGGCAAGGCCAGGCAAGCGGCATGAGGGAAGAGCGAATAGGGAGTGGCGAATAGCGAATAGGGTAGAAAACCCGGCTCGCGTTTGCAGAGGCAGCCGGCGAGTTTGCAACCCCCTCTCTTTCCTATTCGCTAGTCACTATTCGCAATTCGCTTCAAAATTCGGGAGGAATTTCTGCAATGGGCATTGAAGGTGTTGGCGCTCGTGTAGCGCGCAAGGAAGACAAGCGGTTCATTACCGGCGCCGGGCGCTATGTCGACGACATGGTGGTTCCCGGCATGAAGCATGCGGCCTTCGTGCGAAGCCCGCATGCGCATGCGCAGATCAAGAACATCGACGTTGCGAAGGCGCAGGCCATGCCGGGCGTCATTGGCGTGCTGACCGGCAAGGAGCTCAAGGCCGACGGCATCGGCAACATCATCTGCGGCTGGATGATCCATTCCAAGGACGGCTCGCCGATGAAGATGGGCGCGTGGTCGCCGCTGGCCTTCGACAGGGTCCGCTATGTCGGCGACGCGGTGGTCGTCGTGGTTGCCGAGACCAAGGGGCAGGCGCGCGACGCGGCCGAAGCGGTCGACATCACGTACGAGGAACTGAAGGCCGTCGTCGACGCCCCGAAGGCGCTCGAAAGGAGTGCGCCACAGATCCATCCGGAAGCCGACGGCAATCTGATTTTCGACTGGGAGCTCGGCGACAGCGCGGCGACCAACGCGGCAATCAAGGCGGCTGCCCACATCACCCGCATGAAGATCGTCAACAACCGGCTGGTGCCCAACGCAATGGAGCCGCGCGCAGCACTTGGCCACTACGACAAGGCCGAGGACCACTATACCTGCTGGACGACTTCGCAGAATCCGCATCTCGCGCGCCTGGTGATGAGCGCCTTCTACAATGTCGCGCCGGAAAACAAGCTGCGCGTCATCGCGCCGGATGTCGGCGGCGGGTTCGGTTCGAAGATTTACATCTATCCGGAAGAAATCGTCTGCCTGTGGGCCTCGAAGAAGACCGGCGTGCCGGTCAAATGGGTGGCCGACCGCACCGAGAGCTTTCTCACCGACGCCCATGGCCGCGACCATGTCTCGACGGTCGAAATGGCCTTCGACAAGGACAACAGGATCACCGGGCTGAAGGTCGACACGACAGCCAATCTCGGCGCCTACATGTCGCTGTTCTCGTCCTGCGTGCCGACCTATCTCTACGCGACGCTGTTGTCGGGCCAGTACGACATTCCGGCGATCCACGCCAATGTGCGCGCCGTCTACACCAACACCGCGCCGGTCGACGCCTATCGCGGAGCAGGGCGGCCGGAGGCCACCTATCTGCTCGAACGCACCATCGAGACCGCCGCACGCGAACTGGGCGTGTCGCCGGCGGAACTTCGCCGAAAGAACTTCATCACGGCGTTTCCGCACCAGACACCGGTGATCATGAACTATGACGCCGGCGATTATGCCGCTTCGCTGGACGCGGCGATGGCGGCTGCCGACTATGCCGGTTTTGCCCAGCGCAAGGCCGACGCCGCCATCAGAGGCAAGCTGCGCGGCATCGGCATGAGTTGCTATATCGAGGCCTGCGGACTGGCGCCGTCGGCGGCGGTCGGCAGTCTTGGAGCCGGTGTCGGCCTTTGGGAAAGTGCCGAGGTGCGCGTCAACGCCGCCGGAACCATCGAGGTGCTGACCGGCTCGCACAGCCACGGCCAGGGCCATGAGACGACCTTCGCGCAACTGGTCAACCAGCGCTTCGGCGTGCCGATCGACAGTGTCTCGATCGTCCATGGCGATACCGACAAGGTGCAGATGGGCATGGGCACCTACGGCTCGCGCTCGGGCGCCGTCGGCATGTCGGCTGTCGCCAAGGCGCTCGACAAGGTCGAGGCCAAGGCCAAGAAGATCGCCGCCCATCTGCTCGAGGCCGACGAGGGCGACATCGTCATCGAAAACGGCGCCTTGAAGGTCGCCGGCACCGACAAACAAGTGCCGTGGTTCCAGATGGCGCTTGCTGCCTATACCGCGCACAACCTGCCAAGCGGTATGGAACCGGGGCTGAAGGAGACCTCGTTCTACGATCCGTCGAACTTCACCTTCCCGGCGGGATGCTATGTCTGCGAGGTCGAGATCGATCCCGAGACCGGCGTGACCGAGGTCGTCCAGTTCGTCGCGGCCGACGATTTCGGCAACATCATCAACCCGATGATCGTCGAAGGCCAGGTGCATGGCGGCATCGCGCAGGGCATCGGCCAGGCCTTGCTGGAGGGCACCCGCTACGACGCCAGCGGCCAGCTTTTGACGGCGAGCTACATGGACTACACCATGCCGCGAGCCGACGACCTGCCGTCGTTCAAGGTCTCGACCTCGAACACGCCGTGCCCGGGCAATCCGCTCGGCATCAAGGGCTGCGGCGAGGCCGGCGCCATCGGCTCACCGCCGGCAGTGATCAACGCCATCACCGACGCCATCGGCATCACCGATATCGCCATGCCGGCATCGCCGTCCACGGTCTGGGCAGCGATCCGGGCGACGAAACACTGATAAGCAAATAGCGAATAGGGAGTAGCGAATAGGAACAAAGAGCGTGCGAAGGGATAGGCCCTGTTCGCTACTCACTACTCCCTATTCGCTCCTTTCCCCCGAAGGGAGAAAGACAAATGTACTCAGTCAACTATCACCGCGCCGCCTCGCTCGCCGATGCCGTCAAGCTGCTCGAGAGCGGCGATGCGAAGCTGCTGTCGGGCGGCATGACGCTGATCCCTGCGATGAAGACCCGGCTCGCCGCACCGTCCGATCTCGTTGACCTTTCGCATATCGAGGAATTGAAAGGCATCGAGGTGTCGGGCAGCACCATCACCATCCGCGCCGGCACCACGCATTACGACGTCGCCCGCGACGAGAGGCTGAAGACGGCCTGTCCGGCTTTGGCCCACATGGCTTCTCTGATCGGTGATCCGGCGGTACGCTACAAGGGCACGATCGGCGGCTCGATCGCCAATAATGACCCGGCGGCCGATTATCCGGCAGCACTTCTTGCGCTTGACGCCATTATCGTCACCAACAGGCGCGAGATCGCCGCCGACGCATTCTTCACCGGCCTGTTCGAGACGGCACTGGAGGACGGCGAGATCGTCACCGCGGTGACCTTCACCGCGCCGGCCAAGGCGGCCTATGAAAAATTCCGCAATCCGGCTTCGCGCTATGCGATCGTCGGTGTGTTCGTGGCCGAGGGCGCGGACGGAGTCCGCGTCGCCGTCACCGGGGCCGGCGATAACGGCGTCTTTCGTTCGAAGGAAATCGAGGCGGCACTTGCCACGAATTTCGACGCCGCTGCCCTCAACGGAGTGAAAGTGCCGGCGGATGATTTGATGACTGACATCCATGCCTCGGCCGATTATCGCGCCAATCTGATCGTGGTGATGGCCAAGCGCGCGGTGGCTGCAGCCAACGCCTGAAGGAGGGCAGTAGGGAATAGGGAATAGGAAAATTGGCTGGGTCGGCGAGCAGCGTAAAAATACTGCCCTACTGCCCTACTCCCACAACAAGGGGAGAAGGAAGAGACGCATGAGCCAAGCGGCTCGCCCAGCAAACCGCAACTGGTAGTGCTGTCGCCTCAGCCGGTGATCTGCCTGGTATAGTAGCGGACCGCCTTCTTGCCGCTGTGGATCACCGCGTCGCCGACCTCGACGAAGCCGAGCGCTGCGTGAAAGGCATCTGAAGCCGGATTGGGCGGCTCGGCATTCACCTCGCAGGTGACGATGGTCTGGCCGGCACGCCGTGCATGGTCGAAGAGATCCTCATAGAGCCGTCGAGCATGGCCGCGGCCCCGCGCTTCTCCCGCGACGAGGACGCGGTCGACATAGACGAAGCGCGGATAGCGCTCGCGGAACCACAGGAAGTTCGGGCTGTCGTAGCGGGCGTTCTGGTCGAAGGTCATGATGAAGGCCTCGAGCGCGCCGACGCGGCGCGCATAAAACGCTTCGCCGAGCAGGAAGGACAGGCGTTCTGGCTCAAGCCACGACAACTCGGCCGCGTGCTCGTTGTTGAGGACGAGGACGGCGGGCTCGTCCTGCGGCGAGACCCGGTCGATCGGCAAGCGTGCCTGCGTCACGTGTTTGCTTCCTTCGGGATCATGCTTTCGCCGCCGCAATCGTCGCCGCCACCAGCGACGCGTCGGTGACGGTGTTGCGGTACTCGCGGTCGAGGTCGGTGCCGCCCATGCCAACTTGGGAATTGCGGTAGCGCATCGCGCTCGGCACGTCCTTGAGTGCGGCGAAGTGCATTTCGGTCAGCCTGGTTCTTTCCCGCACTTCGGCGATATTCCTGGGGTCAAGCCCGCCGCAGCCAAGAATGATGATACGCTTTCCGGCCTCCCGGACCAGGTCCGCCAGCAGGGCCACGCCCTCCAATGCGGTGTCGCGCTGGCCGCTGGTCAGCACGCGGCCGACCTTGCTGCGGATCAGCGCTTCCAGCGCTTCGGCCGGATCGCGTGTCATGTCGAAGGCACGGTGGCAGGTGACGTTCAAAGGCCGTGCCGCCTGCACCAATTCGCTCATGCGCTTTTCGTCGATGCTACCGTCGGCATTCAGGCAGCCGACGACGACACCGGCCACGCCAAGCTCGCGTAGCGCGCGCACATCCGTGAGCATCGAGCTGTATTCGGCTTCACTGTAGAGAAAGTCGCCGCCGCGCGGCCGCACGATGACGTGGAATGGGATCGTCGCCAGTTCGAGGGCTGCGCGCACGGTGCCAAAACTCGGTGTGATGCCGCCCTCGACGAGGCTGGCGCAGAGCTCGACCCGGTCGGCGCCGGCGGCCTGGGCGGCGAGCAGGCCATCTATGCCTTCGACACAGATTTCGATCAGCGGCAGGCGAGGGCGTTCGGTGTCGGTCACAGGGCGATCCGTTGGCGAATTCGAGTTGGTCATGCCCTAGCATCGGGCTCCTTGTAGCGAAAGCCGGAACTATTGGCTCAGCCGGTGCTTGATCCTGAGAGGGACCAGTTCGCGAATATGGGCTGTTGCCTATCCAGTTGCGGCAGCGCGGCGGCGCGTCAAATCCGCAAATTGAGCGCGTTCGCGCGCACGAAATCGATGAAGGCCCGCAGCTTCGGCGGTACGAGGCGGCGGCTGGGATAATAGACGTGTAGCGGTTCGTAGGTGGGACAGAAAGGTTCCAGCACCTTGACCAGCGCGCCTGAGGCGAGAAGCGGCGCAGCGAGGCCTTCGACGGCGAATGCAAGGCCAAGCCCTTGCGCGGCGGCGGTAATGCAGAGCGGAAGCGTGTTCACGATCAGACGTGCGTCGGGCGTGAACTCGACCTGGCGTCTATCGACGACGAACTCCCAGGGCGAGATGGCGCGGGTGCGGGTGAAGGCGAAGGCGATGCAGCGGTGGGCGGCGAGGTCGGCGGGCCGCTTCGGCGTGCCGTTGCGCGCCAGATAGTCCGGGCTCCCCAACACGACCGTCTGCAGTGGCCCGCCCAGACGCGCGCCGATCATATCTTTCTCGAGAAGCTCGCCGATCCGCAGACCGGCATCGAAGCCCTGAGCGGCAATATCGACGAAATTGTCGTCGAAGATCAGGCTAAGCCGCACTTCCGGGTAAGCGTCCATGAACGGCCCCATAAGCGGCTCGATCAGCAGCGGTGCGGCGATCCATGGCAGGCTCAGGCGCAACGTGCCGGCGGGGCGATCGCGGGTTTCGCGCAGCGCCGCGCCGGTTGCCCGGATCTCTTCGGCCGCCGGGCGCACGTGGTCGAGGTAGTGGGCGCCGGCTTCGGTCAAGCCAACGCTGCGGGTCGTGCGGTTGAGAAGCCGCACCCCCAGACGCTCCTCAAGCCCCTTCACCGCCTCGCTCAGGGAGGCCGGAGCGACGCCGAGTTCGGCGGCAGCGCGGGTGAAGCTCTTGGCCTCCGCGACCTTCACGAAGGCGACGATGCCGCTGAACTGGTCGAGGCGCATTGTGAGGATATTCCAAATAGCCTTGTCGAACTATACGGGTTTTTCCGGTGAGTAAAAAGCCTCATGTTGGTCCGACGAACGGGCCTCGCCGTTCCGGCGGCTCGAAAGGCAAGGAGACAGGACCGATGACCAGGCTCGCTTTGCTCGCCGCCGGCGTTCTCCTGGCGGTGTCCGCCGCCCCCGCGAACGGCGGTCCGCAGGAAGACCGCAACATCCAGCTGATCAAGGACTATTACGCTGCTTATGCGACCGGAAACCCGGAGGCGGTCCGGCCGTTCCTCGCGCCTGACATCGTCTGGCGCATTCCCGGCCATCATCCGCTCGCCGGCGACAAGCGCGGGCCGGAGGAAGTGGTCGCCTTCTTCCGCGGCCTGGCCGACGGCAAATTCATGGCTGAGCCGATCTTCTTCCAGGCGCAGGGCGACCTCGTGGTCGACATCCATCGGGGCTGGTCGAACGTCGGCTCAGGTCCCGAGATCGACCAGCTCTACGCCCTGATGTTTCGCATCAAGGACGGCAAGATCACCGAGGCACAGAATTTTTTGACCGACATGTACCAGTCGGACGCCTTCTACTGGGCGCACTACCCGCTGAAGCCACTGCCGGACCGACTGGCGGATGACCGCTAGAAGGCGGCTTTCACCAACCCGCCGTGCTCCCGCCCCGAGCCAAAGGAGACTTGCGATGTTGAAAATCCTGAAGCTAGCCGCGGCAACCGCCGTCGCGCTCGCCTCCAATGCGTTCGCCGCATCGCGCGTCGAGCGCGTTACTTTCGCCTCGCACGGGGAGCAGATCGCCGGCGACCTCTACTTGCCCGAGGATCTGGACCCGGCGAAACCTCGGTCCGCGCTGGTCGTGACCGGCGCCTGGATGACGGTGAAGGAACAGATGCCGGCCCGCTACGCCCGCGAAATGGCCGACCGCGGATTCGTCGCCTTGACCTTTGATTTTCGCGGCTGGGGCGAGAGCGGCGGCGCGCGGCGCCAATATGAAGACCCCGGCGCCAAGATCGCCGATATCGAAGCGGCGGTCGCGTATCTCGCGACCCGGCCCGAGATCAGCAAGGATCGCATCGGCGGGCTCGGCATTTGCGCCAGCTCCGGCTACATGGTCACTGCCGCCGCTAAAGATGCCGCGATCAAATCGGTCGCCCTCGTTGCGCCGTGGCTGCATGATGCCGAAGTGGTCGAGCAGACCTATGGTGGCAAGGATGGCGTCGCTAGACTTGAAGCCGCGGGCGATGGGGCCGAGGCTGCGTATCGCAGCACCGGCAAGCAGACGTTCCTGCCCGCCGCCAGCCTGACCGATGACCGCGCGGTCATGTTCAAGGTGCCTTACTACACCGAGTCCGATCGCGGGATGATCCCGGCCTGGCGCAACGAGGCCGATCCGGCCTTCTGGCGCGGCTGGCTGACATTCGATGCAATCCAGGCTGCTCGGCGCCTGCATCAGCCCTTCCTGATGGTGCACAGCGAGGCGGCTGCCATCCCACAGGGTGCACGCAAATTTTACGCGCGACTGACCGGGCAGAAGCAGCAGCTGTGGCTCGACAAAGTCACCCAGTTCGACTTCTACGACCGTGCTGTGCCGGTGAAGGCCGCGAGCGACGCCGTTGCCGCGCATTTCCGCGCCACGCTGGGCGGTGTAGGGGAGGCGGGACAATGAGCCTCGTCACCCGCCGGTTTGTCGTCCTGGCCTCGGCAGTTTTCGCCGCGACGTTTGCCGCCACCTGTCCGCCGGCCGTGAGCACCACGCGATCCGCCGTCACGCTGACGGTCGAAGACAGGAGCGCCATCGCCGAGGCAGTGGCGGGAATCGGCCTCTATGCCGATTTGCGCGAATGGAACCGGGTCAGATCGTATTTCGCTCCCGCGTCACGACCGACTATACCACCCTTTTCGGCGGCGAAGCCGCAACCAGCGACCGCGACGCGCTGATTGCGCAGTGGCGAGGGCTCTTGCCGGGCTTCGACGCCACCCAGCACCTCATCACCAACATCATCGTCGAAGGCGCGGGCAACGATGCGATTGCGCGCAGCCATGTCCGCGCCACCCACTGGATCGACACCCGGTTCTGGACGGTCGGCGCCAGCTATCTGCACCGGCTGGCGCGGACACCCGAAGGCTGGCGCGTCAGCGCGATCTCGATCCATCGGTTGTACGAGGAGGGCGACCGCGCCGTGCTGGCCGCCGCCGCGGACCGGGTGAGCGCGGCGGCGAACTGAGCAGCCGGCTAGCAGCCACCACTGTTGCCAGCTACTGGCGCAACACCGTGTTCTTGGTGCCTTCTTCGACCTGGTCGATGACCAGCAGCTTGACCGGATCGGCGCCAACATTGGTAGCCTGATGCCACTGCCCGATCATCTCGATGATGAAATCGCCTGAGTTGTACGTGGTGCTCTTGCCGGTCTCGACATTGGTGACCTGAAGCGTTCCACCCTGGACATACGCATAGCGGGGAAACGGGTGCTTGTGGACTGGCAAGGTCGCGCCCGGCGCAATCTCAAAGGACGAAACCAGGACCTGCACGTTTTTCTGCGGCAGCGTGATCGGCTGGCCGGACGCCGTCTCGGTGCGCGAGGCAAGCGGGGTCACGACAACCGGGGTGCCGCTCGCGTCCAGCGCGTGCGCGGCAGTTGCGGACAGGGCTGCCGCGAGCAGCAGCGTTGTCGATGTCAGAATTTTTCGCATAATTCCCCCCAAGCCCAACTTCACCATCGCGCAGCAAATTTCCGCGCGCAAGCGTCCTTTTGAGAGCACTCAGCCGCCTCTCCTGAACATGCCAGGCGTCATGCCGCGCGTCGCCCGGAACGTGCGGGAAAGATGGCTCTGGTCGGCGAAACCTGCTGCGATGGCGGCATCGGCGAGGCCGAGCCCCTGTTCAATCAAGGTGCAGGCGCGACGCAATCTCCGGTCCCGGATATAGGCTGCGGGCGTCAGGCCAATCGCCTTCTTGAAATCCCGGATGACCTGGAACCGGGTGACGCGCGCGGCGTCGGCAAGCCGCTGCAGGTCGAGCTGCGAGCCAAGTTCGCTTTCGATAACGTCCTCGTAGAGCGAGAACCTCTGTCGCGATCCCGAGCTATCGATCTCTTCGGTTCGCCCGCTCCAATCGCCATGCCGAACGATGAGATGCCTCAAGGCGACAAGCAGCGACGCCTCGGCTTTCGTTGCGTCCTGGGACGTCGAGCCTTCATGCGCCGCCGCCAACGCCGCGGCGAGATCGCTGTCCTCGATGATCGCGTGCGAGAAGACCGGCGCGTCAGCCCCGCCCAACTCGCGGGCGAGCCCCGCCATCACCGGCACCGATGGATAAAACGTCCGGTAGGCCCAGCCTCCATCCGCACCTTGTTCGCCGTCATGCCACTCCTCGGGATTGACGACGGCAATGGTGCCTGCCGGAGCGAGAACGCCGTGGCGTCCGATGCGGATGCGTTCGCAGCCAGACGTAATCAGCGCGATCACATAGGTTGGATGGGTGTGCAGTTCGTAGCGGTGCTGCGTGAAGCGCGCCTTGAACAGGCCAAGGTCAGGGAAGCAGGGATGGCGCCAGTATTTGCTGGTCTCTGGCGCTTGCACGTTCTCGTCCCTGCTGCGGTCAATCTGGTTCAAGACGCCTCTTGCGCGACCTTCTAATCGTGATCCCGGATCAAACCGCCCTTTGCCGGCGTGGAAGGAGCATCATGCTGCATAATGACCCTATCGCCGCCTTGACGCCAGAGGTGATAGCCTGGCGCCACCATATCCATTCTAATCCCGAACTCGGATTCGATGCGAACGAAACGGCACGTTTCGTTTCCGAGAAACTGCGCGCCTTCGGCTTCGACGAGGTGCATGAGGGGATCGGCGACACCGGGATTGTCGGCGTCCTGCGCGGCGGCACGGGCACGCGCGCCATCGGTCTCCGCGCCGAGCTGGACGCGCTTCCGGTCGTTGAGAGGACCGGCTTGCCCTATGCCTCCAGGAATGAGGGCGTGATGCACGCCTGCGGCCATGACGGCCACACAGCCATGCTGCTCGGCGCCGCCAGGCTGCTCAGCCAATCCCGCGCCTTCGACGGCATCGTCTACTTCATCTTCCAGCCAGCCGAAGAAAATGAAGGCGGCAGCTTGCGCATGATCGAAGATGGCCTGTTTAGGCGTTTCCCAGTCGAGGCGATGTATGCCGTCCACAACTGGCCGGGCGTCAGACTGGGGACGATCGCCGCTCGCGTTGGAGCGCAGATGGCGGCTGTCGACAATTTCGAGCTGACCTTCGAGGGTCTTGGCGCACATGCCGCCATGCCGCAGCGCGGCGACGACCCAATCCTGGCCGCCGGCGCCTTTGTCCAGGCCGTCCAGCGCATTGTCAGCCGCTCGGTCGATCCGCAAAGCGCGCTGGTCGTCAGCCTCACCCAGATCCATGGCGGCAATGTCGGCAACATCGTGCCTGGCAAGGTCTGGCTGCAAGGCACCTGCCGGTTTTTCGAGCCCGGTCATTCCGATCATTGCGAGAAGCTGATCGGCGAGATCGCCCGGGGCATTGCCGCAGCCCATTCGCTTAAGGCCACGCTCGACTACAAGAAGGGCTATCCGCCGCTCATCAACACCGGATTTGCTACGGCCCGCGCCGTCGAAGCGGCCGCCGCCACCGTCGGGAGGGAGAACGTCACGACCGAGTTCAGCCCGAGCCTGGGCTGCGAGGATTTCGCCTTCATGATTCGCGAAGCAGGCGGCTGCTACGCATGGATCGGCGTCGGCGATGTCGGTCCCGGCGAGGGCCTGCACGGCGATCGCTACGTCTTCAATGACGAGATCGTGCCGACCGTGTTGCGCTACTACGTCAATCTGGTCGAGCAGACGCTTCCCGCCTCGTGAGCCGTCAGAGGGAAAACTGATGGCTCAGCGAGAAGTGCCGATCTGATGCGTTTCGTACCTGCGCGAACCAACCCGACGCATCTCACCCGACCGTGGCCACGAGTTGCGTTACGTGAACGGGATTCTCAAGCACTGCTTGCGCGGTATCGGCCTGGTTTTCATCGACATGCGCCATCACAAAAATGACGCCTTGTACAACGTCCGGCTCACCCGGCTTTTTGGCAAGATCGGCGGATGTCTGGAGAAGCCCACCAGCAAAGCCGCCGCAGGCGGCACCAACGAGGACCATGCCAGCCGCCGCTCCAACAGGATCAATGCCGGTGGCTCCAAAAGCACCCAGGCCGATTAACAGACCAGCTGCCGCGCCAAGCGCGGCACCGCCCGGACCGCGCAAGACAGCGCTGATTTCGTCGTCGTAAGGTCCGATGACGCTGATCTGTTCGTGAGAAACTCCTGCCGCCTGAAGCGCGGCTACGGCACGCGCTGCCTGGTCGCGGGAATCGAAAAGTCTGCTGATTGTTCGCATTTGGCACTGCCCATAGCACAGTCGCGCGCCGCCCGGTTCAACAGGGCGGGGGGGTGCACGCCCGCGCGGCGGGCCCTGGGATATGGTGTGGGGCGTTGGCAGGGGGGGGGCGGCCGCCCACAAGACGAGTGTGGAGCCGGCGGGGCG
>NZ_JAMYLP010000111.1:0-15552 GCF_040318085.1 Mesorhizobium sp. M1322 | reverse complement strand
AGCTCTGAAATCGTCATGTGTCGAAGCCCTCAAAGGCTCCGAACATCGTCCTTCACGCCGATCACCGAAAGGTGCCGTCGGGACATCGCTTACGCAGGGGTTTGCCTATGTCGCCGAGCTCGACGGCAATCCGGAAGCCGGGTTTGGCGCCGCCGAGCAGCGCAGTGGTTCGTGGATCGCCTGGAGCTGGGGCACGCGCCGCATGAGGCGCTGCGTGCCTGGGATCACGCGCTTCTTTCACGAGGTGCTCGCTCGCCAAGTTGCCGCGCGGGGCGCCTGGCGGGTCGAGGCGCGAGCGCTGGCCGACAATGACTTGGCGCTGCGCTGGCTTGGCCGGCTCGGCGCGACTGAACGCTGCCTGCTGCCGGGCTATGGCCGCAACGGCGAAGATTTTTTGCTCTACGACTGGACAAGAGAAAGCTGGAACCATGTGCCTTTTTCAAAAGCCGCCGGCGCTGAAGCCGCTGCCACCGACACCGACCATTGCCGACAAGGACGTGCAGGCGCGCGAAGCAGCGCTTCGGGCTGAGCTCGAACAGCGCCAGGGCACCGCCGGCACGGTCAAGACCGATCTGTCGCCCAGCGACCTCACCGGCCAGCGCCGCGTGCTGCTGGGGGTGTGATTATGGGCGCGATGAAACGAGTGTTCAGGAGCCGGGGCGGCTGGTCCTGGTGGTACTGGCGGCTGGCGCGGCTGGTGAAGAGGCGACAAGGGTAGCGCCAAGTAGACCCCCCTCTGTCCTGCCGGACATCTCCCCCTCAAGGGGGGAGATCGGCTGTCATCTCTGCTTTCGCCAATTACCATCGCTGAAAGGTTTGCGAGAGATAGAAACTGCCAATCTCCCCCCTTGAGGGGGAGATGTCCGGCAGGACAGAGGGGGGGTGTTCAAGCACCGGCGATGAAGCTGCCCTTGCTCATCCCGGCTTCCGTGCAAACGCCCACACCATCAGCGGGTATTCCTCGTCGTTGCTGAGGTCGCGCCATAGGCCGTAGGCGCGCACTGGGCCGCCGATATGGGCTTTTGCGCAGGCTTTGTTGCCCCAGCCGAACACTTCTATCTCGGATTCCGGGAAGCCGCCCTCGACCATCACCTGCTTCAGGCCGGCGGGGGTCCAGCGGTTGTAGTCGTGCGGCCTGGCATGCACCCTGAACAGGAACGGCGTCGCCACCATCGCCCAGCCGCCCGGTCGGGTCATGGCATGGATATTCTGTGCCGCGGCAAGCGGCCGCTGCACATGCTCCAGCACCTGGTCGGCGATGACGACGGAATATTGCCGGTCGGTGCGGTCCTTGCAGATGTCGAAATCGGGGAAATCGACCGAGGTGTAGTTGGAGCACGTCGTCTTCCAGTAGCGGTTCCAGCCGGGCGAAACCTCGATCACGTCAGATGATTTGCGGCCGTCCGCCTCAAGAAACGCCGTGAATGCCTCGATCTGCCTGATGCGCAGCCAGTTGCGGGAGTCGTAGCCGATCAGCCGCTTTGCAACCTGCTTGCTTCGCCTCGTCAGGGCGCCGGGTAGGCTTTCCGTCATTGTCACTCGACCTCCTTAAGTCCCCGCCGCGCCTCCCTTGAACATCGCAAAAGCGGACAAAATTCGACCGCCCTAAAATAAGCTGAGACCACCGAAGAAAGATTGCCATGACGAGCGATTCCCGTGCCCACGATATCCTGTCGCGACAGGCGGAACTGGAGAGCGAGCGCAGCCAGTATGAGGCTGTCTGGGAGGCGGTGTCGGAATTCTGCGACCCCGATGCGCCCGATGTCTGGAGTGGGCGCCGGGGCGCAGACTCGCAGGCCGAGCGGCAGGAGCGGCGCGGCGCCCGTGTCTACGCCAACACCATCAACTCGGCCGCCAACCGGCTGGCCGCGGGGCTGGAAAGCCTGATCATCCCGCAGTCGGAAAAATGGCACGGGCTGTCGACCGCCGCCATGAATGACGAGGAGAGCGACGAGGAGAAGGAATGGGCGGAAGCGCTTCGCGATTTCCTGTTCTCGCTGCGCTATTCTGCCAATTCGAATTTCGTGCCGGCGACACAGGCCTGCCTGCGCAACGTCGTGCGCTACGGCCCCGCCTATCTCTATGCCGAGGAGGGCTTTGGCGGCACGCTGATCCGCTATGCCTCGATCCCGGTGGTCGAGGGCTATCTCTGCCGCAACCGCTGGGGTCAGGTCGACATTTTCCACCGCCGCTACGAGCGCACGGCGCGGCAGGCGGCGCAGCTGCTCGGCTATGAGAAACTGCCGGTGCGGATCAAAATGCTGGTCGATGATCCCGCCAAATGCCAGACGAAGATTTCGCTGATCCAGTGCATCCAGCCGCGCGACGAGCGCAAGATGTACCGGTTGGGCGGATCCTACCAGTATCTCGACACGGCCTTCGCCTCCTACCACGTCATCGAGGACGAGGAGGTCATCGTCAGGGAGAGCGGTTTCCGCTCCTTCCCGGTTTCGACGTTCAACTGGCGACGCTACGAGGGCGACCCCTATGGCATCTCGCCAACCATCGAGGCGCTGACGACGGTGCGGGAGGAAAACGCCGTGCGCCGCTCGGGTCTCAGGGCGCTGCAGCAGATCACCGATCCGGCGACCGCCTCCAAGGCACGGCTCGACTATGTGCCGGTGCTCAATCCCGGCGAGAACTATCCCGGCCTGATCGACGACAATGGACGGCCGCTGATTGCGCCGATCGCTACGGGGCAGAACCCGACCTATGCGTTCAACTACGCGGAAAGCCGGGCCGAGGAGATCCGCGACATGATGTTCGTCAACCTGTTCCAGACGCTGGTGCAGAACCCGCAGATGACGGCGACCGAAGCCTTGATCCGGCAAGAGGAGAAATGCGCGCTGCTCGGGCCGTCGGGCTCGATCATCCAGGCCGGTTTTGCCTCGAATCTCGACCGCGAGCTCGGTATCCTCGAGGACAAAGGATTGTATGAGGAAGACAGCCGGTTCCTGCCGCCGGCCAGCCTCGCCGGCAAGGCGGTGCGGCCGACCTTCACCGGCCCGCTCGACGTGCTGCGCCGCTCGGCCGAGGCGCGCGACACCATCCAGGTCGTCACCACGGCCATGCAGATGGCGCAGTTCGACCCCGGCGTGATGGACAATATCGACGGCGACGAGGCGCTCAAGATCGTGCAGAGCGCCGGTCGCAGCCCGCAGCGCATTTTTCGCCGCCACGACGAGGTCGCGGGCATCCGCGATGCCAGAGCCAAGGCTGCGCAGGCACAGGCTGGTGTGGCGGCGATCGCCACTGCCGGCAAAGTGGCCAAGGATGCTGTGCCCGCCGCTGTGCAGGCGCGCGACAGCGGGTTGCTCGATGGGCTGCAAGGCATGCTGCAGGGCGGGCAGGCCGGGCCTGACATGCCGAGCGGTCCGGCTGTGCCGAGTGCCGGCGCATGAGCCGCAAACGTTTCGCCCATTCCGGGCAGGCCGGCGGTCCGGCCAAGGCGCGCGATGCGCTAACCAAAGCGTATCTGCGCGTGTTCTCAGGCGAGGATGGTGAGATGGTCCTGGCCGACCTCGCTGCCACGACCGGCTATTACCGCCGCCCGTCCTATGGCGAGTGGCTGGCCAAGACCAAAACGCCGAACGGCTTCGAACTGCACAGCGCGCTGAGCAACGCGCGCGCCGAAGTGGTGCAGCATATCATGGGGTTGCTGACACTGGACGAGGCGCAGCTGGCGGCGCTGGAGAAGGCGGCCCGGGCGGAGGGGTAGGTAGGGGGTGATGAACCTGCCTTATGGCTAAGTCTTGCTCAAATCTACGGTGATCCGCATCGGACTGGTTTTGATGCCTGGCAGCCAACACTCCTGGACCGATTTCGAAAGTTGCTGGACCGCTTCCGCCGCCGCCTCTGAATGTGGATCATAGGATACAACGGTAACCGACTTGACCTTGCCGGCATTGTCCAATGTCACCTCGAAAATGGCCTTGACGTGATTGTCGACAGCGGCCACCGGCAAGACCAGGCAATCGCCGATCCGCTCAACACTGACAGTCTGTCTGGCGTGTGCGGAAACCGAACAAACAACCAGCAGCGAAGTCATCAAAAATCGCATCCTCGCCCCCTTGGATAGCAGACGATAGCGTGTAACCGCGCTCAGGGTAAGGATCGAAACCATCGGGTAGACCGCGCCGACGCTGAAACTGCGTCCCTCGCCCCGTTCACGGGGAGGAGATGCCGGCAGGCAGGTGAGGGGAGGCGCCAGCATCTCAGAATTCTGCGCTGCCCCTCATCCCCCTGCCGGGACCTTCTCCCCGTAGGACGGGGAGAAGGGGGCTATCGCTCAATAGTTGCCGCTGTAGTAGCGGTCGTCGCAAGGCGCCGTGTAGATGCGGCCGTAGCGATCCTGATAGCGGCAAAGCTGTTCGCCGCGCCGCTGCGGCGTTGTCGCGCTGCCCACGACCGCCCCCAGCAGGGCGCCGCTGGCTGCACCGATAACCGTGCTCTTGGTGTCGCGGCCCAGGGCCTGACCGACGAGAGCTCCGCCCGCGCCGCCGACCAAGGCCCCCGTCGTGGCTCTTTGCTGCCCTTCGGTCTGTGCACATCCTGCCAGCGCGGCAGTCACAAGCAGGGCGGCAATGGCTTTGTGCATGGTCATCGTCTGATACTCCGTTGAAGCCTATGAACTAATACACTGGCTGGTTTTGCCAAGTATTTGCCAAGTGCGGTCGCATTGCGGCGGAACAGGGGCACCATGCCTCACGAAATAAGACATGGTTTCTTTCGTCTTGACGGCCGAGGCCTTCCGGCTCGGAAAGCTCATGGTTAGACAAAAAGATCATAAAGATCAGGGCCAAACAAGACGATAGAGCCAGGCTCTATCAAAATGAATCAGGCTCCGGCCGCAGCGATTCCGCCCGCGGCGGGTCTGGCCGACCCCTCAAATCCCCCAAGAATGGAGAATGCCATGACCCGAGGTCTCCCCCGAACGCTTTCCCGTGCCGCGGCCAGTGAGGCCGGCCTTGCCGCGCCCAAGGCCGGGCTTGCCGCCAGGACGAGCGGGCAGGGCGGTTCCTACCGCACCGTCTTTTCGCTCAACGCCATGCAGGTGCCGGTCACCGATGCGCTTGCCTATACCAGCCATAAGCTCTTCGATTTCCTCGGCGGCAAGGTGCGCATCAAGGGCGGCACCGCAAGGCTGCAATTCGCCGTGCTGACCACCCGCGCCTCGACCATCAACGACAATGCGGCACTGACCTGGTCGCTCGGCTCGGCGGCGGCGTCAAGCGCTGCGCTCGCCGGCACCATGGTCAATGTGCTGGCTTCGACCGGACGTACGCTGGACGGTGCCGGTGCTGCACTGTCGACCGCTTCGACCGCCGATGTGGCGGCGGCTTTGACGCTCGATGGCACTGTGACGCCGGCCGACCTCTATCTCAACCTTGCCCTCGCCACCGGCACCGATATCGACGCCGACGGCATGCTCGCCATCACCGGCACGATCACGCTGCTGTGGGAGAACTGGGGCGATAATGTGTAGCGTTAATCTCCCCCCTTGAGGGGGAGACGTCGCCAAAGGCGACAGAGGGGGTCGGTGCGACTGGGCGCGACCTCAGCGACAGATGGACGTTGGCGCTCCACGCGTTGGTACCCTCTCTGGCCTGCCGGCCATCTCCCCCTCGAGGGGGGAGATACTGGCTCCGCCGCCGGCTCCTATCATCGGCCTTTAACGTCACAAAAGGAATCTTTTCATGACAGATCTGGCAGACGCCGAGTCCGTGGTGGCTTCGCCACCGGCGGGCAACCTTGCACGGCCACCGGCCAACGGGGACAACGGGTCCGCCCCGCCGGCTGCAGAAAGCTGGTTTGACGGTCTTTCCGAAGGCAACCGCAAGCTTGCTGAAACCAAGGGCTGGACCAAGCCTGAAAGCCTCGATCGGGTTTTCACATCCTATGCCGAGCTGGAGCGGCAGCAGGACGAGATCCTGCGCGTTCCCGCAGCGGACGCACCTGGGGAAGAGTGGGACAGGTTCCATGCCCGGCTGCCTGAGGCGATGCGCCCGCTGACATCGTCCGACAAGGTCGAATACAGACGCCCCGAGGGGCTTCCCGAAGACTTCGCCTATTCGGACGAGCTCGCCAACGCGTCCAAGGCCTGGGCGGTCGAGGCAGGCGCTACCCCGAAAGTGGCGCAGGCCTATCACGACCGCTTCGTCGGCTACATGGCCGAACAGGCAAAGGTGCAGCAGATCGCCCTTGCCCGTTCGGTCGAGGCCACTCACGACGATTTGGTCAGGGATTGGGGACCGACCGACAGCGACGGCTTTCGCCAGAAACTGGAGGTCGCCAACCGGGCGATGAAGAAGCTCGGCCTGGTCGATGCCTATAAGGCGAAGGGCATCCTTCTGCCTGACGGCGCCTTGACCGATCCGCAGATCGCCAAGGCGTTCCAAGCCATCGGCGAGGCGATGTTCAGGGAAGACACGATCGAAGGTGGTGGTGCTTTGAGCGGAGGCAATCCGTTCAAGCGCAACGCCGCCGGCGAACGCAACCTGACCGACATCTCGGCCGTCGTCAAAAGCGACCCCGCCCGCGCCCGGCGGCTGGCACGCGAGGCCGGCGAAAACCCCGACCTGTGGATTCCCAACAATCCTCTTTGAAACTGGACCATGATCTCCAGCGAAAACCGGTTTCCACTTTTCGGGATCATGGTCTGCTACCGCGCAACCTGAAGGAAGACCAAAATGGCAGACGCCTATACCCGCATCGCGGACGCGATCGTTCCGTCCGTCTATGCACAATACTCGTTCGAGGAGCACGTCCAGTCGCTCGAGATCTACCAGGCCGGGATCCTGTTTTCCGACCCGTCCATCGCCTCGAAGCTCTCGATGGGCGGGCGTTCCGTCGACATGCCCGGCTGGAAGGATCTCGGCAACGACCCCTCCGAGCCGGTCAATGACGATCCGGCCGACTCGATCGAGATGAAGAAGATCGGCGCGCGCCGCGAGGTCGCCGCCCGCAATGTTCGAGCCCAGGCGTGGGGCATTCCGGACCTGACCTCGATCCTGGCCGGCGACGACCCGCAGAAGCTGATCGTGCGCCGCCAGACCGACTATTGGCAGCGCGCCAACAAGCTGACCTTGCTCGGCATCCTGAAGGGCGTCGTCGCCGACAACCTCGCCAATGATGCCGGCGACCTAGTCCGCGTCACCGGCGCCTCCATCGTCGACACCGACATCATCGAGGCCGCCTATTTGATGGGCGACCGCGCCGACAAGTTCAAGACGATCTGGATGCACTCCAAGCAGATGAAGGCGCTGAAGCTCGCCGACCTCATCGATTATGTGCCGCCGTCCGAGCAGGGCGGGCCGCTGATCCCCTATTACATGGGGCTGCGGGCCGTCGTCGACGACGATATCCCTGTCGCGGCGGGCGTCTACACGGCGTTCATGTTCAAGGACAAGGCAATCCTGTGGAACGAGCTGCCGGTCAATACCGAAGGCGGGCCGCTGGAGTTCGACCGCAAACCGCGCCAGGGCCATGGCGGCGGCGTCACCGAAATGGTCGGGCGCCGGCACTTCGTCCCGCATGTGCCCGGCACCCGCTTCCTCGACGCCTCCTCGGCCGGCGAATTCGCCACCGATGCCGAGCTGGCGCTGGCGGCGAACTGGGACCGCACGGCGTCGAGCGTCAAGAACATGACGTTCATTGCGCTGAAGACGACCGAAGCCTGAGAGACCGTTTGGAAACTCTACTCTGGCGGCCATCTGATGGCGTTTTCTGCGCTTCCGGTGCTCACGGACCCAAATGTCCGCTGCGCGCCGGTTCTCGAAACCACCACCATATGACTCGCCAGAGCGAATTTCGAAACAGTCTCTTAGCGGACCGGAAGGGGCGGGGTGAAGAACTCCCGCCCTTTCTGGACGCCAGGTCGTCAATGTGGCGAATCCCAAATTCCCCACTGGGCTGCACCAGAGTGAAACAAGTCTTGGGGTTCGCAACATATTCATGTTGCACTTTAATCAATCGCCGTCACCAAATGGTTACAGACATGGGCGATGCTGCTTTGTCTTGGCAAGGGAGGTGACCATGAATATGACATACAAGGCAATTCAGGAAGTGCTCCGAAAAGCGGGCATCGTCATAAGCAAAAAGGGCGAACTTCACCGCATAAACTTCTTCAGCGGTCTGGAAAACACCGCCTACTACACGACAAGTCTTCAGGAAGCCCTGGACCGGGGTTTGGCGATGGCGAGAGGTGCCGGAAGGCCGCAAGCAAGCGCCGTTGCCAAGTCGGCCGAAACAGGGCGGCAGATCTCGAAGAGTGCACGCTTCGGCTGATGCCGCAGGAATTCAGGCCACAACTCATCGCCGCGTTGCGCGGCGATATCGTAAAACTGCAATAGCTACAATTATCGTCTTTTCCTCGCTCGAACGGGCACAAAGGACGGGTATGCCGCGCACGCCACACGCTTCGTGACGGGTGGCGGTTGGCACCTGTGTGACGGGTTCCACGCATGAGACGTGCGAACGTTTTGCTCAAGCAAAAATCACCAAATCCTCAGCCGCTACGAAGCGGCTTTTTGCCGTGGCCATGCCCGGCTTTTTCCGATCCACTCAGACGGAGCCTAAAATCATGGCCATCACCCCGCTCGACATCGCCAACATGGCGCTTGGCGTCCTCGACGAGGCGCCGATCGACAGCCTCGACCAGGATGTGAAACCGGCCCGCCTGCTCAATCTGCATTTCGACCTGACCCGCGAGGCTGAGCTGACGAAACACGCCTGGGTGTTCGCAATCCTGGCGGCCGCCGTCGCCGGGTCCGATACCGGCAGTGGCGCGGGCACGCTGAACTTTGCCTATGAATTGCCGGTGGACTGCCTGCGGCCTTTGCCGCTGACCCACAATGGCGAGCCGGATGGCGTGCCGATCGCGTGGCGCCAGGAGGCCGGGCTGATCTATTGCGACCAGTCGGGGCCGCGCCTCATCCGCTACGTCGCCAACCTCACCGATCCGAACGACTGGGACGCGCTGTTCACGGAAGTGCTGGTTGCAGCGCTCGCCATCAAGATCGCGCATCCGCTGACCCACAAGGCAGGCATGATCGATATCGCCCGCGGTACCTATGACCGGGCGCTCGACGCGGCGTTCCAGTCCAACGCCATCCAGCGTGGCGGCAGGTTTTCAACGTCGTCCTGGGCGATCCAGCGCGGCGATATCAGGTTTGTGCGCTGATGACGACGCTCTATCCAGTCCAGGACGCATTCGTTCGTGGCGAGATCAGTCCGCGGCTACACGCCCGCGCGTCGCTCGATCTCTATCGGGCAGCGCTTTCCAAATGCGAGAACTTCGTCACCATGCCGCATGGCGGCATCCGCAAACGCGGCGGGTCGTATTTCGTCGGCGAGGTCAAGGATTCGTCGAAGAAGACGCGCGGCATCCCGTTCATCTTCTCGGCAGATCAGGCTTACATGCTTGAATTCGGCGATCTCTACATCCGCGTCTATGCCTATGGCGCGCGGGTCGGCACGGTGGAAGTGGCGACACCCTATCTCGAAGCCGATCTGTTCGACCTGCAATTCGTCCAATCCGCCGACCAGATGTGGATCACCCACGAGGATTACCCGCCGCAGGTTCTCACCCGCACGGCGCACACCACATGGACGCTGGCCGAGTTCGTCTTTCTCGACGGCCCCTATGACGACATCAACACAACCGCGACCACGATGGCGCCTGCCGAGACCGGCGCCGTCCATCCTCTTATGACCAACAATACCGCTCCAAGCGGCACTGCTGCCGACAGCAGCGGCTCCGCCGACGCCTACAAGGTGTTTGACCGGAACAATGGGTCAAACCTTTCGTTCGGCACGACCATCGGCTTTTTGTCCTATGACTTCGCCGGTACAGCGACCAAGGTTTGTGACGGCTACTGGCTTCGGGCAAACTCCACTGGCGGTACAAAGGCACCCATCGCATGGGATTTCCAGGGCTTCGACGGCACGAACTGGATCTCGCTTGACAGCCGGACAGCAGAGACGGGTTGGTCGCGTAGCGAGGTGCGCTTCTTCGAATTTCAGAATGAGACGGCCTATCAGTCCTATCGGCTGAACATCACCGGTTCGGAGGACGACACCAATCTTACGATCGCGGAAATGGGATGGCATGAGGATGGCGATACACAGACGCCATTCGATCTCACGGCGTCCTCGATCGTCGGCATCAATGACGGCACCGGTTTCCAGACCAGCGATGTTGGCCGCGCCATTCGGCTGCTCGGCTCGGATGCCATCTGGCGCTGGGCGCGCATCACGAGCCGCACCAGCGCGACTGTGGTCAAAGTCAGGCTGTATGGGCATGCGCTTCCCAATCTCAGCCCGATCGCCCGCTGGCGTCTCGGCACTTTCGTTCCCGGCAAGTATGTCCAGAGCGGTTCCCTCTACGAGGAACGCCTGGCCTTCAGCCGGAAGTTCTCGGTCTATACCTCGGCGACCGGCGACTTCGACAATTTCGCGCTCGGGGAAAAGGACGACGATGCTCTTGAATTTATCCAGGCCGGCGGCGGGCAGGCCAATGATATTACGTGGATCGCCGATTCCGATGGGGCTCTGCTGATCGGAACGCTTGGCGGGGTCCGCGCGCTGTCGGGTTCGGGCCTCGACGAAGCACTGACCCCTTCGTCCTTCAAGAACCGTCGGTCCCGCACGTTTGGCTGCGCCAAGGTCCGTCCGGTGGATGCCGGGCAGTCGTTCCTTTACGTGACGCGCTCCCGCAAATCGATCGCAGAACTTACCCAGAGCGCCACCGGCCGCTTCACGTCGGACGATGTCGGACAGATTTCCGAGCACATCCCGAAGAAGGGTGTCGTTGAACTGGCGTTCCAGACCGATCCCGATCCGCTGCTGTGGTTCCCGCTGGATAACGGAGAACTTGGCGGTTACACGCACCAGCCTTCGCAGGAAGTCCGCGGCATGCACCGGCATCGCATCGCCGGCTCGTTCTCCAGTTCGGACTGGGGCATCATTGAAAGCGCCGTGGTCACGCCGGGGCAGGACGGCAATGATGATCTCTGGCTGTTCGTCAAGCGCACCATCGGCGGAGTCACCAAGCGCACTATCGAAATCAAAGCCACTCCGTTCGAATACGGCGAGATCGCCGACGCGTTCGAAGTCGATTGCGGCCTGACCTACACCGGCGCGGCCGTGGGGACGGTCACTGGCCTAGGTCATCTCGAAGGCGAGAGCGTCGACGCTCTGGCGGATGGCAAGGTCTACAAGGGGCTTGTCGTGGCGGCTGGAGCGGTTTCCTTGCCCGGCGGGGCAACGGCGGCCAAATGGCAGGTCGGGCTACCCTATGAGGCGGGCGCCGATACGCTGGAGCTTGACGTCGGCGGCAAGGAGGGGTCGCTCGTCGGGCGTCGAAAGAAGGTGGCGGCGGTCATTCTTTCCCTGTTGGAAACTGATACGACCGGGTTGGAGATCACGTCGTTGATGCGCGGCCGGTGGGAGCCGGTCCGTATCCCCTCGATCGTCTCGCAGGATGGCATGGCCAATCTGTTCACCGGCAATGTCGAGGTGCCGATCGACGACAGCTGGGAAGGCCAGGGCAGAGTGAAGATCCGCCACACCAAGCCGACACCCTGCACCATCCGGGCGTTCACGCCGGTGTTCGATGCCGAGCCTTAGTTGAAACTTCTGATCTCCCCCCTTGAGGGGGAGATGTCGCCGAAGGCGACAGAGGGGGTCGGCACGTCCTGACGCAGCTTCCTATCGCGGTCAGATGCCGGCGCTTCACGCGAGACAACCCCCTCCAGCCTGCCCTCTTTGCCACCACTTGGCATCTCCCCTCAAGGGGAGATATCGGCTCCCCGTTCGCCTGCTCCTCCACCTCACCCGCATCAGAGGAATCCATCGCAATGACAATCTCCCATGCCGAAGATCTCGGCAGGGCGCGGACGGCTGCCGATTTTGCTGCCGTCATCGCCTTGCTCGACACCGACCTCAACAATGCAATCGCCCGTAAGCACGAGCTGGAAAAAGCCAAGGGTCGTGCGATGTTCGGCGATGGCGATCTGGCAGCGACGCGCACCGCGCTCGCCGAGGCCAACGCGGTCGTCGCGCTGCTGGAGAAAAGCCGTGAGACGGCGAACAAGCGCCGCGCCGCCGCGCAAAGTGAAGCCTGCGTCGACATCGCAGCACTTGCCGACGGGATCAGGGCAAACGCCGCTTCCCTCGACGAGCGCTGGCGCATGGCCCAATGGCTGATCGAACAGCTGCGCCAGCAATTGTTCGACGCCGATGCCTTGCGCCGCGCCGTCGCCACCGCCAACAGCCAGTTCGACGCCGCCGGCGTTGCCGACCTCAAGATCAACCTGACCGCCATCCGGCGCGCCGCCATAGCTGGGCGGCGAGCGGCAGCCCCCGCTCGTCTCAGCGCGGCAGCGATCCAGGCCGACAAGATGCTTCTGTCCCTCCTCAGCCCCGGCGGCGCGCTCGACCCGCGCCCGGCGCTCGGCGCGCCGGTTGGAGGCATCACAGGCAGATTTTCGCTTCGTGCCCGAGGCCGTGGCTAACCATGTGCACACTTGCCCTTATCGGCACGGCTCTTTCGGTCGGCGGCGCGCTGGTCGAGGGCCAGCAGTCGAAGCAGATGGCCGACTATCATGCCAAGGCCTATGAGCAGCAGGCGCGGGCCGACGCGCAAGCCGCGGCCTTCGAGCAGGGCCAGGAACGCCACAAGCAGGACCTCTTGCTGTCGCAGGCGCGCGCCCAGGCCGGCGCCTCGGGCGTCGGCATGTCGGGCTCACCGACCGAAGTGCTGGCCGCCAATGCAAGGCAGGGCCAGCTCGACATCAAGGCGATCCAGTACGGCTCGCAGCTGCGCCAGAACAATCTGACCACGCAGGCCGCCATCTCACGCTTTTCCGGCAGGCAGGCGGTGGCCGCCTCGATCTTTAGGGCTGGCGGCGCCTTGGTCGACGGCCTCTCCAAGATCTCCGATCCGACCAAGACGACGGCAGCCAGCACGACGCCAGCTCGCGCCGTCATCTTCGGCAGTCCGGCCCTCAGGGCCCCGTGGGCAGGGAACAACTAGATGGCGACCATACCTCTCCAGCTTGCCCAACGCCGGCTCGATACCGGCAACGCAGTTTCCTATCCCGGCGGCTCGCCGGTCGGCGCCGCCATGCAAGGCTTTGGCGACGAGCTCTCGGCTGTCGCCGAGCGCTTCCGGCAGCAGAAAGAGCAGCAGGACGCGTTCGACGCGGAGGTCATCGGCCGCGAGCTGAACGGGCAGATCGCTCAGGCCGAGAATGACGCGATCCAGAACGCTCCGGCCGACGGCAGCGGCCTGCACGACACAATGTATGGCCAGGTCGATCCGCGCACCGGCCAGGTGATCAAATCAGGCCTGTTCGACACGCTGTTCGACGGCATCGTGCCAAAAATACCCGAGAGCCAGCGCGCCAACTTCGTCAAGCAGAGGGAAGCGCTGCGCGCGACCGGTTCGACGCGCATGGCGGCTCAGCAGCAGGCGCGGCGCGACCAGTACGAGCAGGCCGAGTGGACCAAGGTTGAGAACATCTACACCGGCTCGATCGCGCAGAGCGACCCGAACGACACCGGCACGTTCGAGGCGATCAGGCAGAGCGGGCACGACCTGATCGCCAAGATAGGCAATCCGCTCGCTAGGCAAGCGGCCGAGGCTGCCTGGCGCAGCAACACGGCCAAGGCGCTCATCCAGGCGATGATCGCCCAGGACCCGAAGCGCGCCGCCGAGATGCTGGGTGCGAGGCAGGTCGCGACGGACGGCATGGGTGAAACCGTGCGCATGCAATTGGGCGCCGCTTCGCAAGGTAAGGAAGCAGCCGCGAAAGGCGATCGCGACAGCAAGCCGACGCCGGATGAGGGGGTCGAGCAGGCTTTCGGTGCAAACACTTCGACACCGCAGGATAGCAAAACATCCACCATGCAAATCGACGCCATCACCTACCTGGCGCCCGGCGACGTTGAAACGCTACGCAATCTGGCCAACACGGCGAATGCTGCACAACTGGTCGATGCCCGCGCCAAGGTGCAACTCGCAGAGCAGAATGCCCCGGCCGTCCTCGCCACCACGGGCAAATATCCCGAGAAGAAGCCGGCCGAGCAGGATTTCGTCAACATTTACGGTGCCGAAGAGGGCATCAGGCATTTCCAGACATTCAACATTACAGCTGGCGTTGCCGGTGCGGTCTTCGACATGCGCTCCGCGCCGAACCAAGCAATACATGTTGAGCTTCGGGATTTTGAACCCGGCCCAAACGGTTCGCCAGAAGAGCGCGAGCAATACGAGATAAAGGCCGGCGCCGCGCAATTGGTACTGGGTGCCAGGCGCGCCGACCCCGTCGGCTATATCAGCCAACTATTCCCAGACAGGGCTCCCGACTGGAGCAAGGTCTCAACTCCGGACGACTACAAGACTGCCGTAACCTGGGCCGTCACTGCCCAGCAAGAGATGGGCTTCGACAGGATGCTGCCGCTGCCCTGGGCCGCAGCTGACCAACAGCCCGCGAAATACATCGACCAAAGCGCGCCGTTCGAAAAGCGTCTTGCCGGGTTGAGTTCGATTGTCCTGGCGGTTCGTGACCCGGACGCACGCAAGGCGATGGCCGAACAGATTTCCTTGGCGGCGGAAACTCAATGGCGAGCCAAGGCAGCCCAAAATCCGAACATCACGCCAGAGTTGTTGGAAGCCCAGGTTGCGGCGCTCAAGAATGGAATGGCGTGGATCGGGGAACATCCGGCGCAGGCTCAGTACAGCACCATGCCGTGGCTACATCAATTCGGCTTGGCGGTCTCGGATGTCGGTCGCCTCACGGCTAAGGGTGCGGCCGCTGGAGGTGCAGATGCGATCTCCGCCAAGCTGGACTCAGCTTTGTTCGGCGGGACCTACGAGGACCTTCTCAAAAATGAGCACGCCGAGACCGAGGACGCCGAGGACCGGGCAGGTTCGGCCGCTTGGGCAGCGGAGGCCCTCGGCGCCGGCTCGACCGGATATGGCCTGGTAAAGGGCGCAATCGGTTTGCTGGGCCGGGCAGGGATCGGCGCGGCGGAGAGCGGCTTGACCGGCCTCGCTGCCCGAACCGGCATAGGGGGCGTGGCGGGTGGCGCTTATGGCGGGGCACACGCCTTCAATATAGGCGAGAGCGTTTCGCGGGGGATGGCCAACGGCGCGCTTTGGGGCGCTGGCGGCAATCTCCTTGCCGAGGGACTCAGCGCAATTGGCAGCCAGGTGGTGGCAACGCTCACCGGGCGTTCCTCCATTGCTAAACCCAATATCGCCCTGGATGATATCGCCCTGCCGATCTCTGTCGGGAAGGCAGAAGAAATTTTATCAACCCCCTCGGCAGAAGGGGTAATAAAGAGGCCCTATTCAAATCTAAAGGACCCACCGACCGTTGGACTTGGCAAGGATTTTACGAGATCGCAGAAGGCGAACATTGCCGAACAGAATAGAAGGATGAACGGTGGGGTCCTTAGTGTCCGATCCAAAAAGGAGTGAGTGATTTCAGCAGGTTGTGATTCTGTCGGATTGCTGAGATTCGACGGAGATCACGATGCCTTGGACCG
>NZ_JAMYLP010000110.1:0-16189 GCF_040318085.1 Mesorhizobium sp. M1322 | reverse complement strand
CCCGCCCCCTCGGCGGCCGCCCGCCCTTTTTTTTTTTTTTGTCGGGGTCATCAACTGAACATTGGTAGTTTTTTGACCACCGGCCCCCCCCCCCCCGGCCCCCCACCCCCCCCACAGGGGGGTGGTGGGGGGCCGCGCAGTTCGCTGGCCCCGCCCGCTATCCGGGGCGGCGCCGGCGATGTCAACACATCAAACCGGCAACAGACTGACAGCCCATGACATCAGCCGTTTCCTTCCAAAAAGTCTCGCGCCATTTCGGCAACGTGCGCGCCGTCGACATGGTCGACCTCGATATCGTGCCGGGCGAGTTCTTCGCCATGCTTGGACCTTCGGGTTCCGGCAAGACGACCTGCCTGCGGCTAATCGCCGGCTTCGAGCAGCCGACATCGGGCTCGATCTCCATCTTCGGCGAACGCGCCGAAGGCGTTCCGCCCTATCGCCGCAACGTCAACACCGTCTTCCAGGACTACGCCCTGTTCCCGCATCTCAATGTGCTCGACAATGTCGCCTATGGGCTGATGGTCAAGGGCGTCGGCAAGCTCGAGCGGCAGAAGGCGGCGGAGGAGGCACTGTCGCTGGTCCGGCTTCCCGGCTACGGCGCCCGCCGTCCCGGCCAGCTTTCCGGCGGCCAACGCCAGCGCGTCGCACTTGCCCGTGCGCTGGTCAATCAGCCCAAGGTGCTTCTGCTCGACGAGCCGCTTGGCGCGCTCGACCTCAAGCTGCGCGAAAACATGCAGGAAGAGCTGAAGTCGCTGCAGAAGGCACTCGGCATCACCTTCGTCTTCGTCACCCACGACCAGGGCGAGGCCCTTTCGATGGCCGACCGCGTTGCCGTCTTCAACGACGGCAAGATCATGCAGATCGGCACGCCGGAGGACATCTATCAGCGCCCGAAGACCCGCTTCGTCGCCGATTTCGTCGGCTCGTCCAATGTGCTGCCGCCGGACTTCGTCCAGCGTTATTCCGGCCAGCATCGCTGGGGCAGCCTGCGCCCTGAATCCATTCGCATCGGCCGAGCGACCAAGGGCGACGGCGTTGCCGCCCGTCTCGTCTCGACCAATTATCTCGGCGCCACGACAAGACTGGCGCTCGACGCCGATGGGTTGCGCCTGCACGCGATCGTGCCGGCCGGTGCCAAATTGCCCAGGGAAGGTGAGACGGTCGTGCTTACCTTCAACCGCGAGCATTTGCATCTTATGGACGAGCCGGCATGACAATGACCATGACATCCAGCGTATCGGGCGTCGGCGATCCTTCGCACCCCCCTCTGTCCTGCCGGACATCTCCCCCGCAAGGGGGGAGATCGGCAGTTCCGGCGCCCCGCTTACTGTTCGATGTTGGCGATAGGCGAAAGCCCTCGCAACAGCCAATCTCCCCCCTTGCGGGGGAGATGTCCGGCAGGACAGAGGGGGGTGGGACGGAACTCGATTTCCGCCGTTTCGGCGACGATCGGACCTTGCCATGACTGCGGCAACACAGATCGCCCCAGCCGTCCTCCCCCGCGCCGGCGGCCTGCGCGGCGCCCTGTCGGACCTCTTCTGGCGCCGGCCGCAACTCCTGCTCCTGCTCATGCTGCTGCCGCCGGTGCTGTGGCTCGGCATCGTCTATATCGGCTCGCTGTTCGCGCTGCTCTTGCAGAGTTTTTTCTCGATCGACGAATTCTCCGGCCTCATAAACCGGCAGTTCACACTGAAGACCTATGGCGACCTGCTCCAGGCCGCCAATATCGACATCATCCTGCGCACGGTGACGATGGCGGCCCTTGTCACGTTCGCCTCGGCAGTCATCGCCTTCCCCGTCGCCTATTACGCGGCGCGCTATGCGCGTGGTCGCTGGAAGGCGCTGTTTTATCTCGGCGTCATGCTGCCGCTGTGGTCGAGCTATCTGGTCAAGATTTATGCCTGGAAGCTCATCCTCGCCAAGGAAGGCATCCTGACCTGGCTGCTCGCCAAGCTGCATCTTCTATGGCTGCTCGATGGCTGGCTGTCGCTGCCGATCGTCGGCGGCAATTCTCTGTCGGTGTCATCAACCGGCACCTTCATCGTCTTCGTCTATGTCTGGCTGCCCTTCATGATTCTGCCGGTGCAGGCGGCACTCGAGCGCGTGCCCGGCAATCTGGTCGAGGCCTCGTCGGACCTTGGCGCCTCGCCCGGCCAGACCTTCCGCAATGTGCTGTTCCCGCTGGCGCTGCCGGGCATCGTCGCCGGCTCGATCTTCACCTTCTCGCTGACGCTCGGCGATTATATCATCCCGCAGATCATCGGCACCTCGCGCCTCTTCATCGGCCAGGCCGTCTATTCGCAGCAGGGCACCGCGGGCAACATTCCGCTCGCGGCCGCCTTCACCGTGATTCCCATCGTCATCATGGGCTTCTACCTCTGGGGCGCCAAGCGCATGGGGGCCTTCGATGCGCTTTGATGGCTTGCCATCCGCTCCTCTCGGCCTGAAGGTCGCCGCTGCCGGCGGTTTGCTATTCCTGCATCTGCCGATCTTCCTGATCTTCATCTATGCCTTCACGACCGAGGAAAGGAGCTTCGTCTGGCCGCCGCCGGGGCTGACGACGCAATGGTTCGCCGTCACCTGGAACCGCCCGGACGTGTGGGAAGCGCTGTCGCTGTCGGTCCGTGTCGCCGCTATCTCGACACTCGTCGCCTTGGTCCTCGGCACGCTCTGCGCGGCCGCCGTGTCGCGAACACGGTTCTTTGGCCGCGAAACCATATCACTGCTGGTCATCCTGCCGATCGCGCTGCCCGGCATCATCACCGGCATCGCGTTGCGTTCGGCCTTTTCGCTGGCCGAGATTCCGTTCTCGTTCTGGACGATCGTGCTCGGCCACGCCACCTTCTGCGTCGTCGTCGTTTACAACAACGCCGTCGCCCGCTTCCGCCGCACTTCCGGCTCGATGATCGAGGCATCGATGGACCTTGGCGCCGACGGCTTCCAGACCTTCCGCCATGTCGTGCTGCCCAACATCGCCACCGCTCTGCTCGCCGGCGGCATGCTCGCCTTCGCGCTGTCGTTCGACGAGGTCATCGTCACCACCTTCACCGCCGGCCAGCAGCAGACGCTGCCGATCTGGATGCTGGAAGAGCTGATCCGTCCGCGCCAGCGCCCCGTTACCAATGTCGTGGCCATGGTCGTCGTGCTGGTGACGCTGCTGCCCATCCTCGTCGCGTATTACCTGACCCGCGACGGCGACCAAATCGCCGGTTCGGGCAAATGACGTCAAGAATCCATAAGGGAGAGACTTCCATGGACACAAAGATGCTGATCGGCTCGAAATTCGAGAAGGGCACCGAAACCGAGGAGCCAATCCTCAATCCGAAGACCGGGGCGACCATCCTCAACCTGCATGAAGCCAGCCAGGCGCAGATCGAGGCGGCGGTGCTGGCGGCCGAAAAGGCTTTCGTCACCTGGTCGCGCACCACGCCGGCGCAGCGCTCCGGTTATCTCCTGAAGATTGCCGATCGCATCGAGGCCGCGGCACAAGATTTCGCCGCCCTCGAGGCGCTCAATTGCGGCAAGCCGATCAATGCCGTGCTCAACGACGAGATTCCGGCGATCGTCGACTGCTACCGCTTCTTCGCCGGCGCTGTCCGCTCGATGCCCGGCCAGGTCGCCGGCGAGTACATCCCCGGTCACACTTCGATGGTCCGCCGCGATGCCATCGGTGTCGTCGCCTCGATCGCGCCATGGAACTATCCGCTGATGATGATGGCCTGGAAGCTGGCGCCGGCGATTGCCGGCGGCAACACCGTCGTCTTCAAGCCGTCGGAGCAGACGCCGCTGACCGCGCTGAAGCTGGCGAAGATCCTCGCTGAAATCCTGCCGGAAGGTGTCGTCAATGTCGTGCTCGGCCGCGGCGACAGTGTCGGCAACACGCTGATCAACCACCCGAAAGTCAACATGATTTCGATCACCGGCGATGTCGCCACCGGCAAGAAGGTGCTGCAGGCCGCCGCCAAATCGGTCAAGCGCACACATCTCGAACTCGGCGGCAAGGCCCCGGTCATCGTCTTCGACGACGCCGATCTCGGCGCGGTGGTCAATGGCCTGCGCGCTTTCGGCTACTACAATGCCGGCCAGGACTGCACTGCCGCCTGCCGCATCTATGCCGGCAAGAAGATCTACGACAAGCTCGTCGCCGACCTTTCCTCCGCCGTCTCGACCATCCAATACAACCGCCCCGACGACACCGAGAACGAGATCGGGCCGTTGATCTCACGCCGCCAGCGCGATCGCGTCTCGAGCTTCGTCGAACGCGCCTCGGAACTGAAGCACATCGAGATCACCACCGGCGGCAAACCGGGCGAGGGCTCCGGCTTCTTCTACCAGCCAACCGTCGTCGCCGGCGCTCTGCAGGAAGACGAGATCGTGCGCCGCGAAGTGTTCGGGCCGGTTGTCTCCGTTACCCGCTTTTCCGATGTCGACGAGGCGGTGAACTGGGCCAATGACAGCGACTATGGCCTCGCGTCCTCGGTGTGGACCAAGGATGTCTCGCGCGCCATGGCGACAGCCGCCCGTCTGCAATATGGCTGCACCTGGATCAACACCCATTTCATGCTGACCAACGAGATGCCGCATGGCGGGCTGAAGCAGTCCGGCTACGGCAAGGACATGTCGCTCTATGCCCTGGAGGACTATACTGCCGTCCGCCACGTGATGGTGGCGCATGGGTAGCGCCTCTTCCTTCTCCCCGTTGACGGGGAGAAGGTGGCCCGAAGGGCCGGATGAGGGGCAGCACAAGTCTTGCTCAGCTGGTTCCGCCTCATCCGCCTGCTGGCATCGATCTGCCATCTGGCGCTGACATCGCTACCTCCTCACTCGTCCCATGCTTGCACGACGGTCTGCCGCGCAATCCGGCCGTCCTTCAGCTCCAGCATCGCCGCGCAGAACACTTTGGTGCCGTCCGGGTAGGCGCAGGCCTGGGTGAAGGCGAGGTTGTCGCCGTCGGCGATGGTGGTGTCGACCTTGTGGGTCATCGCCCGGCTGCAGATGTCGTCCCAAAACGTGCTGATCGCCGCGCGCCCGCGGATTTCGCGCGGCTTGCTCGGCGGATTGTTGCGGTCGATTACCCGCACCAGCGCGTCGTCGGCGTAGAAGCTCGACAGCAATTTTCCGTCACGGCTAGAGGCGCGACGCTTACGGCAGATCAAACGTTAGAAGATGGGAATGCAAGCGTATTGGCCATGAGCGGCAACGTTTGCTGACTACTTCTGCGAAGCGGCGATCCCGGCATTCGACTCACCGGCCCCAGGGCCTTTGCCGCCTGGAACGACGCCCCCGGCATCGGCGCCGAAGCCCACTGGTTCCGGTGCAGCCGGCCGCTTGATCCTTGCCGAGGCGGCCACGACAAGCTCGTTGAAGCCTTCGCCACCATTGTCCAGCATTTCGAACAATTGCCGCCGCATCCTCGGCTCCCAGAACTTGTTAATGTGCTCGGCAACGCCGGCAATGCCTTCCTCGCGCGGCTTGGAGTGAAAAAAGGCGGCGATCTGGTTGGCCATGCGGACCAGCTTCTCGCTGGTGCTCATGATGTGGCCTTCGTCATGCGACATGCCTAGTCACTCCGGATACCACCCGTTCGGGGTGGGTGAAGATATCGAAATCATCGCCGCGCACGAGAGCCACCAGCGTCATGCCGGCGTCCTCGGCGGTGCGGATGGCAAGCGCGGTCGGCGCCGAGACGGCGATGACGAAGGCCGCACCGATCGCCGCCGTCTTCTGCACCATCTCGACCGAAACGCGCGACGTCACGACGACGGCACCCAAGGTGCCATCGATACCGCCTTTGGCTAGCGCGCCGGCCAGCTTGTCGAGCGCGTTATGACGGCCGACATCCTCGCGCGCCATGACAATGCCCTTGCCGGCGACGTAAAAACCGGCGGCATGGACCGCGCCGGTCTCGGCATGCAGTGGCTGCACTTTCGACAAAAGCTTGACCGAACGGACGATGTCGTCCGCGGCAAGCGTAAGTTTTGACGAACCAACCGTCTCGACCGAGCGCATCGCCTCCTCGATCGACTCGATGCCGCACAGTCCGCAGCCGACCGGTCCGGCCAGCCGTCGGCGTCGCGCCTCGAAGCGTGTATTGGCCTGGTCCTTCAGCCTGATCTGGATGTCGATGCCGGCGCCGTGATCCTCGACTTCGATCGCCTCGATTTCTTGGCGGTCGGCGATGATGCCTTCGGTCAGCGAGAAGCCGAGCGCGAAATCCTCGAAATCGGCAGGACTTGCCATCATCACCGCATGGGTGGTGCCGGCAAAGGAGAACGCCACCGGCGTCTCTTCCGGCACCATCCGGTTGGCGGCCGCAGTGCCGCCGGCGCGGTGGGCCAGCCGCGAGATCTGCGTCGTGGCTTTGCGGCGCGCGCCCAAGGTTACTCCGCTGCTTCCAGCGTCGCGATGCGACGGCTGTTGCGGGCCTGCTCGTCATAGTCGCGCTGCCATTCCGACGGCCCGTTGGACGCGCCGACCTGCACCGCGGTCACCTTGTATTCCGGGCAGTTGGTCGCCCAGTCGGAGAAGTCGGTGGTGATGACGTTGGCCTGCGTGTCCGGGTGGTGGAACGTCGTATAGACCACGCCAGGCGACACCTTGTCGGTGATCAGCGCGCGCAGCGTCGTCTCGCCGGAGCGGCTGGTCAGGCGGACCCAGTCGCCGTCGCGCAGGCCGCGGTTTTCGGCGTCATGCGGGTGGATCTCGAGCCGGTCCTCGCTGTGCCACATGATATTGTCGGTACGCCTGGTCTGCGCGCCGACATTGTACTGCGACAGGATGCGGCCGGTGGTCAGCAGCAGCGGGAAGCGGGGTCCCGTCCTCTCGTCGGTCGCGACATATTCGGTGCGGATGAACTTGCCCTTGCCGCGCACGAAGCCGCTGATATGCATGATCGGCGTGCCTTCCGGCGCCTGCTCGTTGCACGGCCACTGCACCGAGCCCATCTTGTCCAGGTAATCGTAGGAAACCTTGGCGAAGCTCGGCGTCGTCTTGGCAATCTCATCCATGATTTCCGACGGATGCTGGTAATTCCAGTCAAGCCCCATCGTCTGTGCGAGCTTCTGCGTCACCTCCCAGTCGGCCAGCCCGTTCTTCGGCGCCATCACCTTGCGCACGCGGTTGATGCGGCGTTCAGCATTGGTGAAGGTGCCGTCCTTCTCGAGGAAGGTCGAGCCGGGCAGGAAGACATGCGCGTAGTTGGCGGTCTCGTTGAGGAAGAGATCGTGGACGACGACACATTCCATCGCGGCAAGGCCCGCGGCGACATGCTTGGTGTCTGGATCGGACTGCAGGATATCCTCGCCTTGCACATAGAGGCCCTTGAATGAGCCGTCGACGGCCGCGTCCAGCATGTTGGGAATGCGCAGGCCGGGCTCGTCGTCGAGCTTGACGCCCCAAAGGCTCTCATAGATGTCGCGCACCGCGTCGCCGGAGACGTGGCGATAGCCGGGCAGCTCATGCGGGAACGAACCCATGTCGCAGGAGCCCTGGACATTGTTCTGGCCGCGCAGCGGATTCACGCCGACGCCCGGCCGGCCGATATTGCCGGTCGCCATGGCGAGGTTGGCGATGGCGATGACGGTCGTCGAGCCCTGGCTGTGCTCGGTCACGCCGAGGCCGTAATAGATCGCGCCATTGCCGCCGGTGGCAAACAGCCGAGCGGCGCCGCGGATCTCTTCGGGATCGACATTGGCAAGCTGGCCGACCACCTCAGGGCTGTTTTCCGGCAGCGCCACGAACGACGCCCAGTCCTGGAACTCGTCCCAGTCGCAGCGCTCGCGGATGAACACTTCGTCGAACAGGCCTTCGGTGACGATGACATGCGCAAGCGCGGTGACCACGGCGACATTGGTGCCGGGCTTCAGCGGCAGATGATGCTGTGCCTCGATATGGGCCGAGCGCACGATGTCGGTGCGGCGCGGGTCGAGCACGATCAGCTTGGCGCCCTTGCGCAACCGCTTCTTCATGCGCGACGCAAATACCGGATGTGCGTCGGTCGGATTGGCACCGATGATCATCACCACATCAGTCTGCTCGATCGAATCGAAATCCTGGGTGCCTGCCGAAGTGCCGTATGTCTGGCCAAGGCCATAGCCGGTCGGCGAATGGCAGACGCGGGCGCAGGTATCGACATTGTTGTTGCGGAAACCCTGGCGGATCAGCTTCTGCACCAGATAGGTTTCCTCGTTCGTGCAGCGCGACGAGGTGATGCCGCCGATCGAGGTGCGGCCATACTGGTACTGGATGCGGCGAAACTCGTTGGCGGTGTGGGTGAGTGCTTCTTCCCACGACACTTCGCGCCATGGATCGGTGACCTTGTCGCGGATCATCGGATTGAGAATGCGCTCCTTGTGGGTCGAATAGCCGTAGGCAAAACGCCCCTTGACGCAGCTGTGGCCACGGTTGGCCTTGCCGTCCTTGTAGGGCACCATGCGCACCAGCTCGTCGCCGCGCATTTCGGCCTTGAACGAGCAGCCGACGCCGCAATAGGCGCAGGTGGTGACGACCGAATGCTCCGGCTGGCCGATCTTGATCACCGATTTCTCGGAAAGCGTCGCTGTCGGGCAGGCCTGCACGCAGGCGCCGCAGGACACGCATTCGCTGTCGATGAAAAGCTGATGCATGCCGGGCGACACGCGGCTTTCGAAGCCGCGGCCCTCGATGGTCAGCGCGAAGGTGCCTTGCACCTCCTCGCAGGCGCGCACGCATCGCGAGCAGACGATGCATTTCGACGGATCATAGGTGAAGTACGGATTGGACTCGTCCTTCGCCATCCATTTGAAGTTTTCTGCACCGTCGTTCTTCTTGAAAACGTGGTTGTCGCCCTCATAGCCGTAGCGCACGTCGCGCAGACCGACGACGCCAGCCTGCGTCTGCAATTCGCAGTCGCCATTGGCGGCACAAGTCAGGCAGTCGAGCGGATGGTCGGAGATGTACAGTTCCATCACGCCGCGGCGGATGTCCTTCAGCCTTCCGGTTTGCGTATGCACGACCATGCCCGGCGCCACTGGCGTCGTGCAGGAAGAAGGCGTGCCGTTGCGGCCGTCGATCTCGACCAGGCAGAGCCGGCAGGAGCCGAAGGCGTCGACCATGTCGGTGGCGCAAAGCTTCGGGATGGCAATGCCCGCTTCCATCGAGGCGCGCATGATCGAGGTGCCTTCCGGCACGGTGACGGTGAAGCCGTCGACGGTCAGCGTCACCTGCTTCTCGGAGGTCGAGGCCGGTGTGCCGTAGTCGATTTCCTGAATGAGACCCATGGCGAGGTTCCTATTCTGCTGCTTCGGCGACTGGCGCCGGCTTGAAATCTTCGCGGAAGTGGTTGATTGCGCTCATCACCGGATAAGGCGTGAAGCCACCTAGCGCGCAGAGCGAACCGTACTTCATCGTGTTGCAGAGGTCGGTGACCAGCTCGATCTGCTTTTCCGGCTCGATACCCCTGGCGATCTTGTCGATCGTCTCGACGCCGCGCGTCGAGCCGATGCGGCATGGCGTGCACTTGCCGCAGCTCTCTATGGCGCAGAACTCCATGGCGAAGCGCGCCTGCTTCAGCATGTCGGCAGTGTCGTCGAACACGGTGATGCCGGCATGGCCGATCAGCCCATCCTTGGCGGCGAAGGCTTCGTAGTCGAACGGCGTGTCGAACAGACTGCGCGGAAAATAAGCGCCGAGCGGCCCGCCGACCTGCACTGCCTTGACCGGCCGTCCAGTCGCCGTGCCGCCGCCGATGTCGTCGACGATTTCGCCCAGCGTCATGCCGAACGCCGCCTCGAACAAGCCGCCATATCTTACATTGCCTGCGATCTGGATCGGGATGGTGCCGCGTGAGCGGCCCATGCCAAAATCCTTGTAGAAGGCAGCACCCTTGTCCATGATGACAGGCACCGAGGCCAGCGAGATGACGTTGTTGATCACCGTCGGCTTGCCGAACAGGCCCTGGATCGCCGGCAGTGGCGGCTTGGCGCGAACGACGCCGCGCTTGCCTTCGAGGCTGTTGAGCAGCGAGGTTTCCTCGCCGCAGACATAGGCGCCGGCGCCGACGCGGATTTCCATGTCGAAGGCGTTGGGCGAGCCCAGCACGTTGACGCCGAGCAGGCCGGCCTGGCGGGCGACCTCGACCGCCTTTTGCATCATTGCCACCGCATGCGGGTATTCCGAGCGGATATAGACGAAACCCTTGGTCGCGCCGGTCGCGACACCGGCGGTCGCCATGCCCTCGATCAGCACGAAGGGGTCGCCCTCCATGATCATGCGGTCGGCGAAGGTGGCGCTGTCGCCCTCGTCGGCATTACAGACGATGTACTTTTTGTCGGCGGTCGTATCGAGCACCGTTTTCCATTTGATGCCGGTCGGGAAGCCGGCGCCGCCGCGACCGCGCAGGCCCGACTCTGTGACTTGCTTGACGATTTCGGCCGGCGCCATCGCCACGGCATTCTGCAGGCCCTTCAGCCCGCCATGCGCCTTGTAGTGATCGAGCGACAGCGGATTGATGACGCCGCAGCGCGCGAAGGTCAGCCGCGTCTGCTTTGCCAGGAACGGGATCTTGTCGGGTGCGCCCAGCCAGCGCTTGTGATAGCCGCCGGTGAGGAAGCCGCTGTCGAACAGGCTTTTGACGTCGGAAGGCCTTACCGGCCCGTAGGCGACGCGGCCCTTGTCCGTTGTCGCCACCTCGACCATAGGCTCGAGGAAATAGGCCCCGCGCGAACCATTGCGCACGATCTTGGCCTCGATGCCGCGATCGGCCAATTCCTTCTCAATCGCCTTGGCGACCTTTTCCGCACCGAGCGCCAGCGCGCCGGAATCGCCGGGAATGTAGATACGCGGGATCATGAGCGCACCTCGGCAACGATCTCGTCGAGCTTTTCGTCATCGAGCCGGCCGATCACCTCGCCGTCCAGCATTGCCGATGGCGCGCAGGCGCAAAGGCCGAGGCAATAGACCGGCTCCAGCGTCACTGAACCGTCGCGGGCCGTCTCGTGGAAGCCGATGCCCAGCAATTGCTTGAGCTTGGCGGCAATGGCGTCCGAGCCCATCGACTGGCAGGCTTCCGCCTGGCAAAGCTTCAGCACATGCCGCCCGGCCGGGTGGCTGCGGTAGTCATGATAAAAGGTGACGACGCCATGCACCTCCGCCTTTGAGATGTTCAGCGCCTCGGCGATCACCGGCAGCGCGTCCTGCGGCACATGACCGAACTCTTCCTGGATGCCGTGGAGGATCGGCAACAGCGGGCCTTCGAGGCCCTTCAGCTCCTGGACGATCACCGCCGTGCGCGACGCGATCTCGGTACTTGCAGGCTGCATTGTCATGCAGCGCCCTCCCTGGTCGTTGCGATCCAATGCATGTCGCCCAAAGTGTGAAGTGCCTTTGGGCAACGACGTGCACACTTCGCTAAGTGCTTAGGAAATCAGAGGAAACCCGCTAAATCAATAAAGCTGATCCGTCGCTCGATAGAAATCTTCTATCGATGCCGTCCAGCCTGCAATCTCTAGCTCAGCGGCGGGCGCGAAAATCGTCTGCCAGCGCCATCGCCTCGTCCAGCAGCGCCGAGACCAGCGGCGTGTGCGGCTCGCGCGGCGTCGCCACCAGCCCGACGGTGTGGCTGGCGTCCGGCTCGACGATCGGAATGGCCCGGATCGGCTCGGAAAAGCCGAATGTTTCCGAGAGGTTGAGCGGCATGATCGACGACCATTTGCCGGTACGGATATGGGAGAACAGCACGATCATCGAATTGGATTCGAGTGTCGGCCGCACCTGCGTGCCGGCCTCGGCAAGGTGCTGGTCGATGATGCGGCGGTTCTGCATGTCCGGCGTCAACAGGCAGAGCGGCAGTTGGCTGATCTCCGCCCATGTCACTTTGTCGCGGTCGGAATAGGGGGTTCCGCCCGCGGTGATCAGCTGATAGCGCTCGTCATAGAGCGGTACGCTGGTCACCCGCCCCAACGGCTCGTTGTCGAGATAGGTGATGCCGGCGTCGATGTCGAAATTGCCGAGCAGCGACAGCACCTCGATCGAGGTGCGCGACAGCACCGAGAAGGTGACACCGGGATGTTTTGCCCGAAAGGGTGTCGTCAGCCGCGCCACCATGGCCAGCGCCGTCGGGATCGCGGCGATGCGGATGCGCCCCGAAAGGCCATGGCGCGCCGCCCGCATCTCTTCGCGCATGGTCCTGCTATCGCCGACGATGCGGCGCGCCCACACCAGCACCTGTTCTCCCTCCGGCGTCAGCCCCTGAAAGCGCGAGCCGCGCAATACCAGCATCACGCCGAGCTGGCCCTCCAGCTGCTTGATGCCGGCCGAAAGCGTCGGCTGGGTGACGCCGCACACCTCCGCCGCCCGGCCGAAATGCTCTTCCCTGGCCAGCGCAATGAAGAATTCCAGCTTGTCGATCATGCCATCTGTCCGGTGCGTCTAGTGCCAAGGTCGGGGAAATTGCGTTCCGCCGCAAGCTGCATGTGCATCGGCAGCATCCACATGTTTCAGCCGGCTTACTATTTCCCGCAGCGGCATGCGGCGCTATGTGGATGAGGCGAGGTGGTGGGGCACGGGAGATCGAACATGCTGGGCTGGTTCCGCAAGTTGCTGCCGCGCGAAGATCGCTTCTTCGATCTCTTCGAGCAGCACTCCCGTACGGTGGTCGATGGCGCCGAGGCGCTCGAGCAGCTCCTCCAGGGCAAGGACATCGACCGCTGGTGCCAGAAGATCATCGATCTTGAAGACCAGGCCGATCACATCACCGCTGAAGTCCTGCTTTCCGTGCGGCGCTCGTTCATCACGCCTTTCGATCGCGGTGACATTAAGGACCTGATCCAGTCGATGGATGACGCCATCGACACGATGCACAAGACCGTCAAGACGGTGAAGCTGTTCGAGAAGAAGGAATTCGACCCGCTGATGCAGGAAATGGGCGGCGTCATCGTTGTTGCTGCCAAGCTGGTCGCCGAGGCCATCCCATTGCTCAGCAATATCGGTGCCCACAGCGTGCGCCTCAACGCGATCGCAGAAGAGGTCATGCGCGCGGAAGGCCGGGCCGACGATCTGCACGAGCAGGGTCTGAAGGACCTGTTCAAGAGGCACGGCCGCAGCGATCCGATGGCCTACCTGATCGGCAGCGAGATCTATGGCGAGCTGGAAAAAGTGGTCGACCGCTTCGAGGACGTCGCCAACGAGATCAGCGGCATCGTCATCGAGAACGTTTAGCCAATGGATGCCGCCATCGCCTTTCCCGTGCTGGTCGGGCTCATCGCCGTTGCACTTTTCTTCGATTTTCTCAACGGCCTGCACGATGCCGCCAACTCCATCGCCACCATCGTCTCCACGCGTGTGCTGAGGCCGCACTATGCGGTGCTATGGGCGGCCTTCTTCAATTTCATCGCCTTCTTGTTCTTCGGCCTTCATGTTGCCGAGACGCTGGGAACGGGCATTATCGACGCCAGCATCGTCACCCCGGGGGTGATCTTCGCCGCCCTTGTCGGTGCCATTGTCTGGAACATCGTTACCTGGCTCGTCGGCATTCCCTCCAGCAGCTCGCATGCGCTGATCGGCGGACTGGTCGGAGCCGGCGTTGCAAAGGCAGGCGGCGGCGCCATCGTCTGGGCCGGGCTCGGCAAGACCATTGCGGCCATCGTCCTGTCGCCGGCGACCGGATTTCTGCTGGCGCTTGTCCTGATCCTTACTGTTTCCTGGGCGTTCGTGCGCCAGACACCGTTCGCCGTGGATAGCACGTTCCGCGTCATGCAGTTCGTTTCCGCTTCGCTCTATTCGCTCGGCCATGGCGGCAACGACGCACAGAAAACCATGGGCATCATCGCCGTGCTGCTCTATTCGCAAGGCATGCTTGGAGAGAATTTTTACGTGCCGCTATGGGTCGTCATCACTTGCCAGGCGGCACTGGCGCTGGGCACGCTGTTCGGCGGCTGGCGCATCGTCCACACCATGGGCTCGAAGATCACCCGGCTGAACCCGATGCAAGGGTTCTGCGCCGAGACCGGCGGCGCGATCACCCTGTTCGCCGCCACCTGGCTCGGCATTCCGGTGTCGACGACGCATACGATCACCGGCGCCATTATCGGCGTCGGCGCCGCCCGCCGGGTCTCGGCTGTGCGCTGGGGCATCGCCGGCAACATCGTCATAGCCTGGATTGTCACTCTGCCGGCCACGGCCGCGATTTCGGCACTCACCTACCTCGCGGTCAGCCTGGCGCTGTGACGTGAGTGGCACTGAACTCTAATTGTTCGGCAGCGCGAAATCTACCTGTCCACAAGGTTCAGAATGTTGCCGTCAGGATCCGTGAACCATGCGACCTTCATGCCGTGACCGACGTGGATGTCGCCTTCCAGATTCAGGCCCGGCATCTCGTAGTGCTCGAAAACAACGCCCTTTGATTTCAGCGCCTTGACGATGGTGTCGATCTCGTCGCCGACCATCCAGGTCACCGCTGTTGCCTTGTTGGTGCCGGCGAACTTCGATTGGTACACATTGATGCTGGTGTCGCCCCTTTTGTAGACCATCAATTCGCCCTCATTGTGGACCTCGGTCAGGCCCAGAACGTCCTCATAGAAGGCCTTGGCCCTGGCCAGGTCCTTCACCGCGAGATTGGCCGTTGCGTTGCTGTTTGCGAGCATGATTGGTCTCCTTTCCTTGCTGGCGAGTACGTCCGAAGCCCCTGCAACGAGATAGGGCGGCTTCGTTTTCTGGCGACCGCAGCCTGTGCGATCGGCGTGCTTCTTCCCTAAAGACGTCCTGTCTCCTGCAAGACCCACAAACGGACGCAAGTTTTTTGAAGCCGCGCCCCCGTGCGTGTCGTTCCGCCGCTTGGTTCTGTTCGGGAACTGCATTATCTCAGGCGGAAAGCAGAGGAAAAGCTGATGCCCGCCGTCCAGGAAAACGTCACTAAGGAAATTGTTATCGAGCGCCTGAAGACGGTCAACGGACCGGACTTCACCGGCAACATCGTCGACCACGGCATGGTTTCCGAGATTTTCATTGCCGATGCCAAGGTGTTCTTTTCGATCACCGTGCCGGCTGCCCGGGCCCAGGAGATGGAGCCGCTGCGCGCCGCCGCCGAACGGGTGGTCAAGGCGATCCCAGGTGTGGCCGGCGCCGTGGTCGCTCTGACAGCGGAAAAGAAAGGCGGCGGCATGGAGGCTCCGGTTCCGGCGCGGCCCGCCCCCAGGCCTGCGCCGCCGGCCGCTGCAGCGTCACGTCCGGCCCCGCATGCTCCAGCCTCGCACAGTCAGGGCAAGCGCGGCGTGCCCGGCATCGAGGCGATCATCGCTGTCGCTTCCGGCAAGGGCGGCGTCGGCAAGTCGACCACTGCCGCCAACATCGCGCTTGGCCTCGCCGCCAACGGCCTGAGGGTCGGCGTGCTCGACGCCGACATCTACGGCCCGTCCATGCCGCGGCTGCTCAACATCCATGGCCGGCCGCAGACCGTTGATGGCAAGATCCTGAAGCCGATGGAGAATTACGGCCTGAAAGTCATGTCGATGGGCTTCCTCGTCGACGAGGAGACGCCGATGATCTGGCGCGGGCCAATGGTGATGTCGGCATTGACGCAAATGCTGCGCGAGGTCGAGTGGGGTCCGCTCGACGTGCTCGTCGTCGACATGCCGCCCGGCACCGGCGACGCTCAGCTGACCATGGCCCAGCAGGTGCCGCTGGCCGGCGCCGTGATCGTCTCGACACCGCAGGATCTGGCCCTGATCGATGCCCGGAAAGGCCTCAACATGTTCAGGAAGGTCGACGTGCCGGTGTTGGGAATCGTCGAAAATATGAGCTATTTCCTCGCCCCCGACACCGGCAAGCGCTACGACATCTTCGGCCATGGCGGCGCGCGCCGCGAGGCCGAGCGCCTCGGCGTGACCTTCCTCGGCGAAGTGCCGCTCGAAATGGGAATCCGCGAAAGCTCCGATGCCGGTACGCCGGTGGTGGTCTCGAAGCCCGATAGCGCCGAGGCGAAGATCTACCGCGACATCGCCTCGAACGTCTGGGGCAGGGTCAACGAAGAACGCGGCGCGGCCGAAGCCGCCGTGCCGAGCATCGTGTTTGAGTAGCGGATATCCCTCCCCCTTGAGGGGAGGGTGCCGCGCGCACCGCCGCGGCGCGGGCGCCCCCACGGGCGCCACCGCATTCACAAGCAATGTCGGAGCGCGTTGGGCCAGCCGCCCCCCCGCCCCCCCCCGTGGCGTATTCA
>NZ_JAMYLP010000109.1:0-16504 GCF_040318085.1 Mesorhizobium sp. M1322 | reverse complement strand
GGGCCGGGACGAAGAAACAGGCTCACCTGAGCCGAACAAAGAAACGCAACAGGAATCGAAAAAGTCGAAATCAGGCTTGTCGATGTCATCCGTCGTGTAAATGATCCGGCGGACGTAGTCAGGGAACGCGAAGAATGGAATGATCTTGCCCCAGGCGCGCCGCCAGCTCTGGCCGATGGCGGGATAGCGCTGGCCCAGGGGCCGGCCTCGAACCCCGCCAGGGCCTTTTCGGCGGCATCGGCATCGACGGCCCGGTAGATTTCCTTGAGTGCGCTGGCGAGGCTTTTGCGGTCTTTCCAGGACACGAAGTCCATCGAGTTGCGCAGCAGGTGGACAATGCACGTCTGGACGATCGCCTCCGGGAACACTGCGGTGATCGCGTCCGGGAAGCCTTTCAGGCCATCGACAACAGACAGAAGGATATCCTCCGTGCCACGGTTCTTGAGCTCGTTCATCACCCGCAGCCAGAACTTGGCACCTTCATTCTACTCGAGCCAGAGGCCCAGCACCTCCTTTGCACCATCGGCGCGCACGCCCAGTGCGATATGGATGGCCTTGTTGCGGACCATCCCTTCATCGCGGATCTTGACCCGGATCGCATCGAAGAAGACCAGCGGGTAAATCGGATCGAGCGGCCTTTGCTGCCAGGTGGCGACTTCATCGAGCACGGCGTCCGTCACCGTTGAGATCAGGTCCGCCGACACTTCGATGCCGTACAGATCGCGCAGGTGCCCGGTGATCTCCCGGGTGCTCATGCCGCGCGCGTACATCGATACGATCTTGTCATCAAAGACCCCATGACCGGTGGTGGATAGCGACCTGCGCTCTGGCAGAGTGGGGTTGCTGACCAACAACTCTGTGGAGGCCAATCATGCGTGTTGTAGCCGATCGATCTGCGGCGCCTGCCGCTATCCGCACCGATCTTGGCGCGATCTTCATTTCTTTGGAACTCAGTAAATCGACCTAGTTGATCACTTCGCTGTCCCGGGCAGTGGGGAGAAGATGTCGAAACATGCGGTACGCGGCGGCGATATCACAGAACTGCTGGCACGCTTTGCCCAGCTTCAGGACAAGGCACAGGCGCGCGCCGGCCGGCACTTTGCGCTTGTGGTCATTCAGGAGGCGGGTCTCGACGGCTTCTGGATCCATCGAATCCTGGAGGCCGAGGGGATCGAAAGCCATGTCGTCGACGCCGCCTCGCTTGCCACGTCGCGCCCGCGGCGTCGTGCCAAGACCGACAAGATCGATGGTGAGGCGTTGGTGCGTGCGCTGCTCGCCTACAAACGAGGCGAGCCGCGCGTGTGCGCGATGGTTAGGGTACCGAAGCGTCAAGGAGGAGGACCATCGGCGCATCGGCCGTGAACGCAAGGTTCTGGTTGGTGAGCGGACCTGCCATGTCAACCGGATCAAGGGCCTGCTGTTTGCTCAGGGCATCACCGGCTACGAGCCGCTGGGACGTGACCGGCGACATCGGCTTGAGGAATTGAGGACCGGCGACGGCTGCGCAATGCCAGAACATCTGAAGGGGCAAATCCGTCGCGAGCTCGACCGACTCGAACTGTCGATAGCCCAGATCAAAGAGGTGCAGGCCGAGCGCGACGCTCTGCTGGCAATCGAAGTCGCCGAAACTCCAGCAGCGACATTACTCGATCTCAAGGGTATCGGCCACGAGTGTGCCGCCATCCTCTACTCGGCGGGGCTGTTCCGGCACTTCGATAATCGCCGGCAGGTCGCCGCCTATGCCGGGCTCGCGCCGACGCCTTGGCGGAGCGGATCGGTCCAGCACGAGCAAGGCGTCTCGAAGGCCGGCAACCCTCGACTGCGAACGACGATGATCGAGTTGGCCTGGCTGTGGCTGCGCAATCAACCGAGTTCAGCGCTTACCCGCTGGTTCCACGAACGCGTGATGCGCAATCAGGGGCGCCTCAAAAAGACAACCATCGTCGCCCTTGCAAGGAAGCTGCTCGTGGCGCTGTGGAAATACGTGACCGCGGGCGTCGTCATCGAAGGTGCTGTCATGAAGGCCGTCTGACGAGATCACACCGATACACTCATCCCTCGAGGCCTGATCAGCCTCGGCGGATCCAGGAGGCGAACCGAGATCCCAGCTGGCTAGATGTTTGATCCCAGGCTTTGATGGAGCATCGTTCTCGTCCGAATCAAAGGATGCGCTATGGGCCAGGTTCTTCACGGGAGCGCCACGACGACAGAGGCGATCCGTCGAGCGATACAACATAGTCAAGCGAGCCTGAGGGCGCTGGCCAAGCGCTATGGGATCAACCAGAAGACGATCGCAAAGTGGAAGAAGCGGGCTTCGGTCGCGGACGTTCCGACTGGCCCGAAGGAGCCGAGATCGACCGTGCTTTCCGTGGAGGAAGAGGCGGTCATCGTCGCCTTCCGCCGCTATACGCTGCTACCGTTGGACGATTGTCTCCATGCGTTGCAGCCGACAATCCCGCACCTGACGCGATCCTCTCTGCACCGCTGCCTGCAGCGTCACGGTATCGGCCGATTGCCGGATGTCGAGGGCGACAAGCCGGCGAAGCGGAAGTTCAAGAGCTACCCGATCGGCTACTTCCACATCGACATCGCAGAGGTCCGCACCGAACAGGGTAAGCTGCACATGTTCGTGGCGATCGACCGAACCTCGAAGTTCGCTTTCGTCGAACTGCACGAGAAGGCGACGACCGCCGTCTCGAGGGAGTTCCTGCTACGTCTGATCGAGGCGGTTCCTTACAAAATCCACACCGTACTCACCGACAACGGCATCCAGTTCACGACGCCCGGCGCCAGCGGCTCGGCCGTGCCGCTGATCAGGGAAGCCATCGCAAACGGCGAACTCTTCCGGGCACATGCCTTCGAATACGCCTGCGCCACGAACGACATCGAGCACCGCACGACCAAGGCCAAACATCCATGGACCAAGGAGCAGGCATCACGATGCATCTTGTTGGAGTGGTTGAGCGACAATTAATCTGGGCGGACGACCACCATATCGACTGCCGTTGCCCTTTTCGAGTCTGACGTTGCCTGGCGGTTCGTACAAGTATCGATGGTTGGTGGCGTATCGATGGCGCTTGAGAATGCCCTTCCGCCCGAGTTGGTGAACGGTCGAGACGCACACACCAAGCTGCTGGGCTACTTCCTCGCCGGTGAGCATGCCGCTCTCCCGCAGCCGTTCGTACCGGCTCTTCAATCCGTAGGTGCGGCGCACGAGCATGACCTTCTTCAGCGTGAAGGGTTCGCCGCGCCAGTTGCGATACCCGAGTTCATTGAGACGGGCGGCGATCTGCCGGTCATTGGCGGTCTCCAGCAGCTCGTTCATCAACGACACGACCTGTGCCGGCGTCTTGCGTATCACTGACATTGGCCGCGGTCTGGTCACCGACAGACTCTGCGTGCGCCCGCCGCGCCAACGGATATGGATGTTGACCTGCGCGTCGACGAGCAGCGTCACGTCCTCGATGAGAAGGCCGAGCATGCGCTTGCGTTCGACAACACCGGTGCGCTCGTCGTTCCAGATGCGCGGGAAATCGGCGGCCAGCTCCCTGATGCGCTCCTGCGCTGGCTCGTCCAGCAGCGAGCGGTCGGCCTCGTTCTGGCGCTCGTGCTCGCGCTGGAGTGCATCGAGGTCGCGCAGCCGTGCGTTCCAGTCGGCTTCCAGCGCGTCGGCGACCAGGCGGTTGTCCGGATCGACCTTCAGGTAGCGCCGGCGGGCCAGTTCAGCCTCATAGCGGGCGCGTTGCAGCTGCGTGCCGCGCAGCGCGGCGGACTGCTCCACGCGGTGGGTGATCTCCTGCTGCACGGCAAGCGCGACATCGATCGCTGCCGGCGCCATCGCCTCCAGCAGTAGCGCGCTGACTGCCTCGTCGACCGGAGCGCCGCACACCCATTGGCAGTGCTTGCCGGCGTGTCGCACGACGCTTCGTTGCAGACATAATACGGGCGCAGCCGCCCCTCGAATGGCTCGTAATGGACCCGCATGCGTGCACCGCAGCGGCCGCACAGTAGCCGTCCCTGCAACAGACCGCTGCCCTGGCGGGGCATGCGTCCACGCAGGCCAGGTGAAAAGCCGGCGGCGTTCTGTTCCAGGGTTGTCTGATTCCGCTCATACTCGGCCCAGGAAATGTAGCCCTCGTGGGCTTCGGGAATTTCGGGAATAAGCACCTGCCAGTTGGATCTCTCCACGCGCAGCTGCACGGACTTGAGCCTGGCATTGTAGGCGGTGCGCGTGCGCCCATAGGCGAACGCGCCGGCATATCGCGGGTTGTGCAGAATCTGGAGCACGCGGGAATGGTCGATCTCGCTCCACAGGACGTCGCCCTTGCCGATGCCGCGACGGATACGTCGGGGAAAGAGGATCTTTCCGCCGCGCAGGCGGCGAACGACGGCGCAGGCCGAGCCGGTCTCGCGGAAGGTATCGAACAGGAGCCGCACCGTGTCCTGGATCTGTCGGTCGGGATCGAGCACGACCCGCGCGTCAGGAGTGTAGATCAACCCGATCGGCACGGCATCTCGAGCTCGCCGCGGCGCGCCTTGTTGAGAATGCCGCCTTGCAGCCGCGACTTCAGGATGTGCAGTTCGGCCTCGCTCATCGTGCCCTTGAGCCCGAGCAGCATGCGATCGTTGAAATAGGCCGGATCGTAGACGCCGTCCTCGTCCATGATGAGCGTCCGCGACAGAGCGGCCAGTTCAAGGAGGCGGTGCCAGTCGGCATTGTTGCGTGCCAGGCGCGAGACTTCCAGCCCCAGCACGATCCCTGCATGCCCCATCGCCACTTCGGTCACCAGGTGCTGGAAGCCGTCGCGGTCCTGCGACTGCGCGCCGGAGAGGCCCAGGTCGCTATCGATGACGTGGACCCGTTCGATCGGCCAGCCCAGCGCCACTGCCCGATCGCGCAAGGCGTATTGCCGCTTGGTGCTCTCGGTGTTCTCGAACACCTGACGAAGAGAGGACTGACGCACGTAGAGGAATGCATCACGCCGCAGATGGTCGGCGCCAACCTTCATGGCAATGTCAGTAGACATGATTCCCTCGGGTCTCTGCTGCCAGCACCATGTGGGCGAGCATGTGCACGATCTGGCGATCGTGCACTGCAGCCGAAGCCGTGGGCGGTGGTGGTTCCGGCCGCCGATGCATCGACGGGGGAGGCCGAGGGGTCGCGATCAGCAACGCCAGCCCTTGCCAAAAGCCATGAAAAACGATGGCGCCCATCTCCTTGGCGCAGGCTTGACCGCACAGGACGGCGGCCCGCAGTGTCTCGTAGAAATCCTTCCAGCTGTGCGGTAGCACCGGAGTGCGCATAGGGCTCACCGTTTTTTTTTACGGGCGATCGCGCGTTCGATGCTGCGGGGATGGACACTGACACCGAGCGTCGAATGCAGCAGTTCCGCCAGAGATCGCGCCTGCAGCGGGGCGCCCGCGTGCTGGTTCTGCTCGATGAGCTGCATCACCTCGTCGGTGAGCTTGTGGGCCGACTTTGGCCCACGGGTGCGCGGCAGCAGGCCGGCAACGCCCTCGCGTTCGAACGCGGCCTCGGCTTGATAGTAGGTTGGCCGCGACAGACCGAAAAGCGCGGCGGCCTCAGCCTTGTTGATGCCATCCTCCTGGACGTGACGCAGCATCTCGTACTTCACCTGCACGAGATCGAGAGGATCGAAGAAGCTGGACTCACGAAACCAGGGGGCGCGGACGGCTTCGGGCCGTGCATTGAGTGCTCCGAGCTGGCGCAGTCGATTGCGTTTGGTCTCGTTGGGCATGGTATATCCCCTTCTTGCGTGTAAACTAAATTATGCCTCACAAGAGGGCGTGTCAATCGAATGAAGGCAGCTCTCATGCTGAAAACAGGTCGGGGCCCTGCAATGCCTCAGGCCGTTCCCGAGCAGCATCTGCATGCACCGGCATAATTAGGTTGACATATGCGGCATAAATTGCCTGACACACATTCAGCCGCCATGGCTGCGCTCGATCTGCTCGATCAATGCCGCCAGGGTTGCCAAATCATCTGGACGCGCGAACGACCTACCCGCCGCGACCTGAATGAAAACATCGGGTACGGCGACGCCTGCGCCCGCATCGAGGCAACCACCCTCGGCCTCGACATCCGCTTCGCCGTCACCAACTCGACAAGGCTCCGCCGAGCATCTCTACGACGCCTGCAACTGGCCGACAGGCTAGCCGCCCCGATCCACGATCCACGCGATCCAGCGCGGGTGACGCACGCCATGGCCGACATTGTGCGCGCCCGCATCTTTGCGATCGCATGCGGCTAGAGCCTTTCACGTTTTGATGGAAGCGTAGCCGGCGTTTGCGAAGTAGTTGTTGCATTCGGTTGCCTCGATCGTTTCAACGAGGTGACCGATGTGGCGCCAAGTGTCCTCGACGGTACGTTTCTGAGCTTGGCGCATCCAGTGTTTGATTTTGGCAAAGGCCTGCTCGATCGGATTGAGGTCTGGGGAGTAGGGCGGTAGGTACCAAAGCCTGGCGCCGGCCGCCTTGATCATCTGCCTGATGGCCGCCGACTTATGACTTCCCAGATTATCCATGACGACGATGTCGCCGGGTTTCAGCACGGTGATGAGCTGCTGCTCGACGTAAGCACGGAACATTGGCCGTTAATTGGTCCGTCGAAGACGCAAGGTGCCGCGAGCCGATCGCAGCGCAGTGCGCCGAGGAAGGTCAGCGTGCGCCAGTGGCCGTGCGGAGCCAAGCCGCGCAACCGCTTGCCCCTCGGCCCCCAACCGCGCAGCGGAGCCATGTTGGTCTTGATCCAGGTCTCATCGATGAAGACCAGATGCTGCGGATCGAGGCCGGCCTGCCAAGAGCGCCATCGCTGACGCCTGCGGGCAATATCAGCGCGCGCCTGCTCAAGGGCGAACAGCGTTTTTTTTGAAGCTCAGGCCCTCGCGCCTCAAGAACATCCAGACCGCGTTGTGCGAGACCTTGACCCCGCGTGCGGCCAACTCATCCTTCAGACCATGCAGTGTCAGATGCGGCGTCTCACGCACACGCGCCTCGATGAAGGCACGGTGCGGCTCCAGCACCCTCTTGCGATGTCCGCCCATCTTGCCAGGCGCAACCGAGCCAGTCGCCCGATGGCGCTGCAACAACTTCACCGCCGCCGAAACCGAAATGCCGAACCGTTTCGCGGCCGACCGGCGGCTCTCGCCACCCAAAACCGCCGCTACAACACGTTCGCGAAGATCATCCGAAAGAGGTCGCGTCATCCGATGCTGGCCTCCACTCCAGCCAGCATCTTGAATCACAAAACCGACTGATCCGGAATCCCCTTCGATTCCGTCAAATCAGGAACCGCTCTAGTACTACTGCGTCATAAATTGCGAGCCTGACGCGGACTGTCCATTGCCCTTATGCAGCACGGACATCGTTGCAGACGGTTGGCCAGGGCCACAGTCAGCGTCGCCTGAGGGTTGGGATCGAGGTCGGGACGTGCCGCTCTGGTCGGATCGGAGGATCTGCGGGGTCGATAACCGTCGGGAAGACCAGGTGTTTGGCGGCCCTGGGCGCGAGTTGGAGTTGAGGGGGGAATCGTCTCCCTCAGAGAGACCAAGAAGCCATAGGCGGCGATACAGAGGCTGGCGTGGTGGTGGAAGCCCCGCCACCCTCGGCCTTCGTAGTGGCCCAGTCCCAGTTCCTGCTTGAGTTCCTGATAGTCTCGCTCGATCCGCCAACGCAGCTTGGCGGCGTCGACCAACTGGGTGATCGTAGCGTCGGCCGGCAAGGTGGAGAGCCAATACTTGCTCGGCTCGACCTCGCCTTCAGGCCACTCGATCAGGAGCCACTCTTCGGCGTGAGCCTCGGGCCGATTGTAGTCCCTGGATGCCGGCCGCAAGCGCACGGCGGCGAAGCGGGAATTGAGCTCGGTGTTGGTTCCTTCACGCCAGGCGATCGTGCGCCAAGTCTCGGCCTCGAACTCCTCGGCCAGACGCTGAGTGTGGGCTGAACGCCGACAACATAGGTCAGACCGAGCTCGGACAGGCCCGCGCGGAAACCGCCGTCGGCGCCATATCCGGCGTCGGCCAGAACCACGCCGGGCGCGACGCCTTCGGCCTTGGCCGTCCTGATCTGCTCGAGCGCGATCTGCGGCTTGGTCCGGAACGTGATCTCTGCCGGAATCTTGGCCTTCTTGCGTTGTTCCGGATCCTCCGCCCAGCTGTGCGGGAGATACAATTCGTAGGCGATCGGAAGCGAGGCTGCGTCATTTGCGATCGATAGGCTAACCGCAATCTGACAGTTGTCCTGCTTGCCCAACTGGCCGCAATACTGGCGCGCTACGCCCACCGAGTGCTTGCCCTTCTTGGGAAAGCCGGTGTCGTCGACGATCCACGCCCGGATCGGTCCACGCTGCTCGATCTGTGGAAGAACCCAGTCGCGAACCCGCGCTAGCAAGGCCGCGTCCGACCACGGCGCCTGTCCCACGAAATGCAGCAGAGACTGATGCTTGGCCGACACCCGCGACGGCGCCGTGACGGCCGCCAACGGCTCCACGCTCTTGCGCTCAATCGGCATCAGAAGTCCGAGGCAATAATCCTTCAGCGGCTCAGCTCGGTCGGCGTGGCCGATCACCCCGATCAAAGCATCGACATAGGCGTTGAACGCGGCTTCACTCTCGGCTGTCCAGTCGGGCATGGCGGGGCGCTTCCCTGATCACGAAGCAGCAACCTAACAAATCCGCGACCAGCGCGAATCCCCTTGCAGCCGCGACTTTCTGACTCAGTAAGACTAGGAGGATGCCAACGATCTCGACCGGCTGCGCACCGACCCGCCCTTCAAGCTCGCCTGCGGGCGGCTGCCCGACAGCGGGATTGATCTGGGCTCGCAGCCGACATGCTCGCTCCTCGAGAACCTGCCCGACCTGCGCACCGTCATCCGGCTCGGCTGGGTGCTGGTCGATCTGTGGCTGTCGAGCTATGCCGCGCCGCCCAAAAGCGTCACGCTCGACATCGACGACACGGTGGATGTCGTTCACGGCCATCAGCAGCTCTCGCTGTTCAACGCCCATTACGACGAGCGTTGCTTCCTGCCGATCCACATCTAGGACGCCGCGACAGGACGCCCGGTCGTGATCTACTGCGCCTGCGGCCAGGCCGAAAACCTGATCAAGATGCACAAGAGCCAGCACGCCTCCGACCGCACCAGCTGCCGCTCACCGATTGCCAACCAGGTCCGTCTCGTCCTGCACACCGCCGCATACTGGTTGATCCTCACCCTGCGCTTGGCGGTGCCCACGACCCATCATCTGTGCAACGCCGAGTTCGCTACACTGCGGCTCAGGCTTCTCAAGCTCCGCGCCCGCGTCACCGAAACCGTCTCGCGCATCCGTCTTGCTTTCGCCGCCGCCTGTCCCGAAGCAAGTCTGTTCCGAACGATCGCCATCACGCTGCAGCCCGCAGGGCCATGAGCGCCGGGGCATCAAAGCCCCGCCAATCCGATACCTTGACCCTCCAGCGCGTTCCAAAGTCCAGTCTCAGCTGCGGTGAAAAAGACGCCTCAGACCTTCATGACCGAACGCTAAGCGGCAAGGAACCAGGCCGCTCGTGAATAGGACGGCTAGCGGCCGTAGCCGTTACGCGTATTGCCAGCGCCTTCGCCGCTCGCCAGATCGTGGTCCATCTCCGCGTTCAGCGCGCGCTGTGTCAGCGCCTTCTTGAGCGTATCCAGCAGGCCTCCCTGTTCTAAGGCAGCACTGGCTGTGCCTCCTGCCAGCAATTGGTCGAGAAGATCATTCGGTATTGCCGGTTCTTTGCGGCGGGTCATAGTGGAAATTCTTTTTACCCATTATGCCCGCCCGCGCACGGAATTCCTGACAGTCCCATTTACTTCGGTATTTCCAAGTACAGCTTCTCGTCAACTGCCCCCGTGAACCACAGGTCCGAACAAGCTTTAGCCATAGTTTCTAATTCCAGCATATCGCATACAGTAGCGAAAATGTTTCCGGATGATGGGCCCTCGGGTCCATATAAGTTACTGCCACGATCAGAGAAGAACGCGATGTCGAGATGATCTTTGGAACTATCCAAATTAGCCGTCCCGGGTAGCGGGCCGAAACCGCCTTTAATCGGAACAAGCATCAAATCACCGGGGGCGGGGTACATGCATCGCCACTCTTCTCTGAAATCTTCAGAACCAGCTTGGACCAGGGTGTAATTTCATTGTTCGCCCATTGAGCGTGCCAAGCTTGCTCCTCAAGAGGTAATCGCTTAAGGATCTGTTCACATGTCCAAGGAGATTTATCCCATCTCAAGCTCACGTCGAGCGAGACCTCGCGTTTGCGTAAACCAATCCTCAGAAATTGAGGCCGCATTACATTTTCTCCTGTTTGACGTATACACTCACTTTACATCGCGGCCTCAGAATACTCAATGAAGGCTAAGAGGTTGGAGGGGAGCGTGCGCCGACGGCACTACACGCGGTTGTTTGTCCACTCAGACCGCCGCGCATTCGTCGGATTCATAAATGGAATGCTCCGTCAATCGCAACGGCGTAGCTCTCAATTGCTTCAACATACACAATAGCGGACGGCATGGTTATTTGGGAACGTTTGTAAGAAGTTTCGTTGTAACCCCCGTCCGTTTCAAGCTACTCCGATGGCCTTTTGTAGCTTCCTTGCCACCGATAGCCCGCTCTCGATAGCGCCGTCTACGTATCCGTACCAACCGTTTGCGTAGTCAGTTCCGGCGAGGTAAACTCCTCCTTCGGATCTATTAAGTTCATCATGGTATTTGGTCAGCTGACTAGGGCGTGCAATTGCCCAAGTTTCTCGCGAGAATGGGTCTCCCGTCCAATCGTGGCCCAAAGTGCCTCTCACAACGGCATTCGGTAACCACTGACGCACCGCAGCCTGAACCTGCTCTAGATTATTCATATCGAGCATCCTTGCATCGGGCCCAAGCGCCTGTGCGACGATACCGCCATCCACGTATGCTCGCGATTTCATCCAGGTCAGGGGGTAGCCTGATGAGGCCAGCGCTTCAAACGGTTCATATTCGCCAACGAGATTAACAAAGAACATGGTTCCTTGGGTGGCTTGTCGCTCATTGACCATCGCCTGCTTACCCTCGCTCAAAGGAGGAACAAAGTTGATATCCGAAAGAGCATTAACTGGAGCGGTAACCACGACCGCCTTCGCAGCCCACGTCTTCTCGCCTTCGGCCACAACACGTACGCCCTCGGGCAGCTGTTCGATACGTTTAATACCAGTGTTCAAAACAACTTCAGCTCGCGCATCTTCGAGTATCGTCTCTACTACTGCTTGAATTCCGCCCTTCACACGGAAGCGGATAATGTCACCGGTACTAACTCCCGGCGCTGCCGCTAAACGCCGAAGAACTTGGCTGTAAGCCCCATTTTCCAGAGGAGCGTTAAACCACACGGTAACAGTGGCTTCGACCAGGGAGCGCTCATCTTCAGACAATCCAGCTGAAATCAGACCTTCCGGAACGGTTAGGTGATCGATCTTTTCTAGTTCGGGACGACTATAAAAAGGCTCGTAGGGACGCTCGAATACGGCTTGAGCGGCAGCCGCAATCTTCTGAAATCCCTGATCCATCACTTTCCCTGCATCCTCGGCCGACATCCGCTGGAGACGATTTTTGCTCAAAAGCAAAAGCGTGCTTACATCATGAGACTCGTCGCGGAGATCATACACCCCGAACCCATAGCGAGTTAGTTCTGCCCAAAGATGTGGCTGCGACCAGTGGACGAGCTGGCCGCCGACTTCAAACGTGTGCCCCCACGCTTTCCGAGACCACACTCTACCCCCCACTCGATCACGGCCTTCCAGAACGACAACCTTCAGGCCGGAGGCAATCAGCTCGCGCGCCGCCACAGCGCCCGCGAAGCCCGCACCTACGATGACTACGTCACAGGTTTGTGATTTCATTCCTTGTTCCTCACTGTATTCTTCAAATCGAAACTCGAACTTGAAGAATGGAATGTAGCTTCGAATTTGTTGCGGTTGGCGGCCATACCACGCGGATCGTGCCGCATTCCAGCGAGTTGGATCTCTTTCTTGCACCAAATGCGCGCAGCAGCCCCAATAAACGACGATGTTTTACCTGCAAAACCGAACTGGGGCGGAGGCGTGCGGTGAGTGGGAAGTGTCGATCCGGCGGGCTTGCGGGGGCATGGATTTCGGCACGTCACCCTACCACTACAAGTCCCGCCGCCGCGACCAGGCCGGCATCGAGGCTCGGATCAAGGACATCTGCGCGACGCGTGTGCGCTACGGCTACCGGCGCGTCCACGTGATGCTGAAGCGCGAAGGTGGGACATCAACATAAAGCGAACCTACCGCATTTACAGGAAGCCTCCAACTGAGGAACAAGACGCCCAATCGGCGCGAAAGGCAAAAATGCGGGGAGGTCCCCAAGAGGCCATTGGCCCGAACGACGTCTGGGCGATGGACTTCGTTCACGATCAGCTCGCCACCGGCAAGAAGATCCGTGTCCTGACGGTCGTAGATACGTTCCCGTCCCGGTGCTTGAGCCGCGCTTCAGCTATCGCGCCGAGGACGTAGTCTAAGCACTTGAGCAGGTCTGTCCTCGCATTGGATATCCGAGACGATCCGGGTCGACCAGGGTTCGGAGTTCGTATCCCGCGACCTCGATCTATGGGCTTGTTACGCTCGACTTCAGCCGACCGGTACAGACGACGGATAGCGCCTACATCGAGCCCTCAACGGTCGCTTCCCCCTGCGGAGTGCCTGAACGCCCCTGGTGCCTGACCTTGCCGACGCCGCTGAAAAGTTGGAGGATTGGCGCAGATACTACAACGATGAACGCACAGATGGGGCGATCGGGCACAAAGCCCAGATCTCGTTGCTCAATCACAATGGCGCCGCCAGCCCGCCTCGTAAGAAAGCCGGGAAACTCTATCTACCAGCGGTCCAGAGAATGGTATCGGAGCAAAAACCGCCGAGGCTATCTTATTGCAGCCGGATGAATTTGAGTGGCAGGTCAAAAGTCAAACCGCTGTTTTGGACGCCTCCAAAGGTTTCAGTGCAATCATACGGTCACATTGACGCTGTTAGTGGACGCGCACCCATCCCCCAGAGGGTCGGCCTTATTCTAAGGTAACCGGTCTGCTAAGGAGACTGAGCAGCCTCGATTTTGCTGAGATAGTCCCTATTTAGCGTTCTCCAATTGGCCGGAGATATTGCGTAATATATGAGGGCGTGGCCGACTGCCCGATACGTCGCAACCGTTCCCGCCGGAATCCAGATCGAGTCGCCTTTCTCTAAGCGGTAGGCATGCCCATCAACTACAATTTCCAACAGTTGCCCCGGATCGATACATATCAGCATCTCATCATACCAGAGGGTCCACTCAAAATCTGAATCTTGAAAATACGTGAGACCGGATCCAAACTGCGAGCTATCTTTTTCGTTGATAAATTCGTGCCAAGACGTACCTCTATCGTTAAATTTCTGGTCGACATTTCCAGCACTAAAGACCTTTACTCCTGCCATTTCATTCTCCTAAGTTGCACACGAGTCCGGAAGCTGAACAAAACCGCTTATTCACACTAGCAACCTCGGTTCGCGCTTTTGATGCAAATCGCGCCCTTTTGCTGCAGTATATCGGCATCTTTAATAACTTTCCGCTGATTTCTAGAGGCGGCAAGAGTGATAACGAAAGTCACTGTGATAGATGCCCGATGAGTTATCATGTGTCCTCCGCACACGGCGTTGCGGGTTCGAATGCCTTGACGCATTCGGCGAAGACCGACCTGAGCTCGTCGACGATTCTGGCTGCGGCTTTTCTTAGCAACGTCCTGGCTTCGAGAACTCCTTCTCGATTGATGGTGTTGATGGCTCCTGCTCCCGCGTTGCGCCATACTCGGGAGTCATCATACCGCTAGAGGAGCCATCCATGTCCGAGCTTGCCACAGTTGCTATCGACCTCGCAAAGAGTGCCTTATGGTGCAGATGAGAGTGGTCGGGTTGTTGTCCGCCGCCAACTTCGCCGAAGCCAGTTGCTCGCATTTTTCGAGAAGCGACTGCGATGCCTGATCGACATGGAGGCTTGTGCAGGTGCTTACGACTGGGGCGCAGGCTTCAGGAGATGGGGCATGACGTCCGGCTGATGCCACCGCCGCGTGAAGATCCTATGAGGAGGTGGATAGCGACCGGGGCTCTGGCAGAGTGAGGTTGCTGAACTTCACTCTCTTTGGAGAAGACCATGCAGAATGTAGCAGACCTACCCGAAGTACCAACCGCTATCCGCACTGATCTTGGCGCGATTTTCGTCTCATTGGGACTCAGTCGATCAACCTGGTGATCACGTGGCTGCTGCTAGGCGGTGGAGAGATGTCGAAGCACGCGGTATCTGGGGTAGATGTCGTAGCGCTCCTCACGCGCTTCGCCCGACTCCAGGACAAGGCGCAGGTGCGAACAGGGTACCGCTTTTCAATCATCGTCATTCAGGAGGCCGGCATGGACGGCTTCTGGATTTGTCGGGTGCTGGAGAAGGAAGGCTTCCAAAGCCACGTCGTTCGATCCAGCTTCGATCGCAACCTCACGCCGACGCCGGCGGGCGAAGACCGATAAGATCGATGGCGAGACGCTGGTTCGCGCGATTGGCGTACAAACGGGGCGAACCTCGGGTGTGTGCGATGGTCAGAGTGCCGCCCCCCGAAGAGGAGGATCGCCGCCGTCTCTGCCGCGAACTCAAGACACTCATCCACGAGCGCAAACGGCACGTCAATCGCCTTAAGGGATTGTTGTTCGCGCAGGGAATCATCGACTACGAACCGCAGCGCCACCCCCACACCCTGGCAGAACGAATCAATCGCTCGCGAACAGGGCGTGTCCGAAAGCGGGTAATCCGAGGCTGCGAGCAACGCTTATTGAGTTCGCGTGGCTCTGGCTACGACACCAGCCGGACTCGGCGCTCAGTCATTGGTTCCACGAGCGGGTCAGGCGTAACGGCGGCCGTCTCAAGAAGCCGATGATCGTGGCACTAGCGCGAAAGCTACTGGTCGCACTCTGGAAATATGTGACCGGTGTGGTGATCGAAGGCGCGGCGATGAAGTGCACACGCTGCCCGACGGCTTCCACCGCATCCGCCACTACGGCTTCTTTGCCAACGGTCATCGCGCCCCCAAGATCGGCCGGTGCCGCCGACTGCTGACCAGCCAGCAGCAGAACAATCTCGAACCGAGTGCCGAAAGCGCCGCTGTCGCCGCCGAGCGCCTGGTGTTGATGCATCGCTGCCCATGCTGCGGAGTGGCGATGGTCACGCTCGCCACCTGGCGGTGGGGCAGGCGCCGCCGAACCCCTTCTGGAATGACACCTCATGATCACGCCGTGTGCGTCCACATCATCTGGTTCGGCACCCGTCGCCATGTGCGACGCTGGCACCCAGGCCTTGTCCCACCGCACAAGTCGCAAGCAGCCAGCCCGGTGTCGCGCCTCAATACGCTTCGTCGCTTGGCAAGACGTCCAGTCACTGGTGTTGGTGACCCTGGCCTCGCGCGAAGTGCCGGTGATGGTGCGCCTTCGGCTCTTCCTGCCCGACACCTGGACGAATGATCCCGAGCGGATGATGCGGGCGCGAGTCCCGAAGGATCGACAGGTCGCTCTGACAAAGCCGGAGATCGCCATTGAAGAGATCGATCGTGTCATCGCCTCCGGTGCGCGTTTCGGCTGCGTGCTTGCCGACGCGGGCTACGGGTCGAGCAGGTCTTTTCGTCAGGCTTTGAGTGAGCGCAGTCTGCTGTGGGCTGTAGGACTGGCGATCGCCGACACCGACAGGCCCTGCCGATGCAAATCCAGTATCATCATCATCTCTCCGATCTTGATCACCGAAATCCCTCTCCCGACCATCGGGAGAAGCATCGGCGATCACGCGCCGCCGGTCTCCCGGGCTCCGGAAGACCGATGACAGCGCTAAACTGGGGAAGATTCAAACGGCCCTTCTGGGGATCATTGAGCCGACATGGACACCGTGTTGCCTCACGTAATTTTGTTACCGAGTGCCTCATCAGGAATCTTATCCGCAGCCAGACGTGCGGGATTTGGCGTGACGTACGGTGTAAGGGAGGTGATTCCGCGGCAGTGGAAGGTGATCCAGACCGTGCGCGAGAAGTTCTCTTGCCGTGAATGCGAGAAGATCGCGCAGCCGCCGGCGCCCTTCCATTTGACGCCGCGCGGCTTCGCCGGGCCAAATCTCCTCGCCATGATCCTGTTCGAGAAGTTCGGTCAGCATCAACCGCTGAACCGGCAAAGTGAGCGCTATGCCCGCGAGGGCATCGACCTCAGCCTCTCGACACTGGCCGACCAGGTCGGAGCCTGTGCCGCGGCGCTGAAGCCGGTGCACGCGCTGATCGAGGCGCATGTGCTTGCCGCCGAGCGGCTTCATGGAGACGACACCACCGTGCCGATTCTGGCGAAGGGCAAAACCGACACGGGGCGCATCTGGACCTACGTCAGGGATGATCGGCCCTTCGGTGGACAGTCGCCGCCGGCGGCGCTCTATTATGC
>NZ_JAMYLP010000108.1:0-16821 GCF_040318085.1 Mesorhizobium sp. M1322 | reverse complement strand
GGGCAGCCGCGTGCCGATCCGCTATGACGGCGAATGGCCGGTGCTGGCGATCCGCGTCCAGGAGTTGTTCGGTCTCGACCGGCATCCCGCGATCGCCAACGGCACCGTGCCGCTGACGCTCGAGCTTTTGTCGCCGGCCCACCGGCCGATCCAGACGACCCGCGACCTGCCCGGCTTCTGGCGCGGCTCCTGGGCCGATGTGCGGGCCGAGATGCGTGGCCGCTACCCCCGGCACGTCTGGCCGGAGAACCCGCTTCTCGCCACCGCCACCAGCCGCGCCAAACCGCGGGGGACCTAGCCTTTATCCTTTTCCGGCTATAATCCTTGGCCATGATAAACATCCTGCGGGCGCCCGACTTCCAGCAAAGCCAGCGGCTGCGCCTAAACACGCTGATCAGGCTGCGCTGGCTTGCCATCGTCGGCCAGAGCCTGGCGGTTATCGTCGTTGCCTATGGGCTGAAATTCCCTCTGCCGGTCAGCCTCTGCTTCGCGCTGATCGCCTGTTCTGCCTGGATGAACCTGTTGCTGACCTTCCGTTATCCGGCGGCGCATCGGCTGACCCCGCTGCCGGCTTTCGCCATCCTGACCATCGACAGCCTGCAGCTTGCCGGCCTGCTCTACCTGACGGGCGGCCTCACCAATCCGTTTTCAGTGCTGGTCACCGTGCCCGTGGTCATCTCGGCGACGTCGCTGCCGCTGCGCCTGACCGCCATCCTCGGCGCGCTGGTGATGGTGGCGGCAAGCCTGCTGGTGTTCTTCCATCTGCCGCTGCCCTGGTACGAGGGCGCGCCGCTGGAGATGCCGTTCATCTATGTCGCCGGCATGTGGATGGCGGTGTTTTCCTCGATCGCCTTCACCGCGATCTATGCCTTCCGCGTGGCCGAGGAAGCCCGGCTGCTCGCCAACGCGCTTGCCGCCACCGAGCTGGTGCTGCAGCGTGAGCAGCATTTATCGGCGCTGGACGGCCTTGCCGCGGCCGCCGCGCATGAGCTCGGCACGCCGCTTGCCACCATCACGCTTGTCGCCAAGGAGATGGAGAAGGCACTCGGCAACGATCCGAAATACGGCGAGGACGTGACGCTGCTGCGCTCGCAGAGCGAGCGTTGCCGCGAAATCCTCAAGCGCCTGACCAGCCTGTCCTCCGAGAGCGAAGCGCATCTCTCCCGCCTGCCGCTGACCTCGCTGGTCGAGGAGGTGACCGCCCCGCACCGCGATTTCGGCATCTCGATCAAGCTTCGGCCCGGCGAGCGCATTGGCCCCGAACCAGTAGGGCAGCGCAATCCCGGCGTCATCTACGGCCTCGGCAATCTGGTCGAGAACGCCGTCGATTTTGCCCGCAAGAGTGTCACCCTGCGCTGGAGCTGGAACGAGGCCGCCGTCACCTTCTCGATCACCGACGACGGCCCGGGTTTCCCTCCCGAAATCATCGACCGCATCGGCGAGCCCTACATGTCGACGCGCCAGGGCACCGAGGCCGGCGGCGGCCTGGGACTGGGGCTTTTCATCGCCAAGACCTTGCTTGAACGCTCGGGCGCCACGCTCGATTTCCGCAATTCAAACGAGCCGGGCGAGGGCGCCGTCGTGCAGATATCATGGCCGCGCAGCGTCTTCCTCAATCCTGAATCGGCTTCGGCCACCATGTTTGACACGGCTTGAATTGGACAATAGCGCTCCAAAACTATATCTGCGTAAAAATCAGGCAGCAGGAATTTAGAAGACGATGAACGGCGACGAAACGATTGGCGCAATGGTTGAAGGCGAGGACACCTCGCTGCTGATCGTCGACGACGACAAGCCGTTCCTCACGCGCCTTGCCCGCGCCATGGAAACCAGGGGTTTCGTGGTCGAGACGGCCGAGAGCGTCGAGGAGGCGGTGGCCAAGGCGCGCGCCAACCCGCCGGCCTATGCCGTGGTCGACATGCGGCTCGCCGACGGCAACGGCCTCGACGTCGTCGCCGCCATCCGCGAGAAGCGCGACGACGCCCGCGCTATCATCCTCACCGGCTATGGCAACATCGCCACCGCAGTGACGGCGGTGAAGCTGGGAGCCATCGACTATCTGTCGAAGCCGGCCGATGCCGACGACATTTTCGCGGCCCTTACCCGCACGGCGGGGGAACGCGCCGCACCGCCCGAAAACCCGATGTCGGCCGACCGCGTGCGCTGGGAGCACATCCAGCGCGTTTACGAAATGTGCGACCGCAACGTCTCCGAGACCGCGCGCCGGCTCAACATGCATCGCCGTACGCTGCAGCGGATCCTGGCCAAGCGCGCGCCGCGCTAAGCCCGGCTTCGTCATCCTTGGGCGCAGCGACGCGAAGCGGAGCGAAGACCCAAGGATCCATGCCTTGATGTCAGCCGCGGAGCGCAACCGAGCAGAATTCTGTACCGTAGCAGCGCTCTGAAGCCCCGGCATGGATCCTGTGGTCTGCGCTGCGTCGCTTCGCTCCTTGCTCCGCCATAGGATGACGAAGTGATGGGCGTTTCGGCTAATCTCCGAGGCGCGCTTTGCCAAGGTGAACAGGCGCCTTGCGTCGTCTGCTACGCTTGCGCATCATCGCCAACAATGCCGATCGGAATCTCGGCGACGGAGGACACATGCGCGAAGAGCGGCCGATCTCCATTTTTCGCGAATTCCTCGACAGCGAGGCGGCGGGCGGCATCATCCTGATGGCAGCCGCGGCACTGGCCCTGATCGTCGCCAATTCGCCGCTGGCCGAAACCTATTTCGACGCCCTTCACGCCGATCTCGGACCGCTCAGCGTATCGCACTGGATCAATGACGGCCTGATGGCCGTGTTCTTCCTGCTGGTCGGCCTTGAGATCAAGCGCGAGATGCTGGACGGCCAGCTCTCGACTTGGCCACGCCGCGTCCTGCCCGGCGTCGCCGCCGCCGGCGGCATGCTGGTGCCGGCACTTGTCTATGTCGCCATCAACCGCAACAATTCAGCCGCTCTGTCGGGTTGGGCGATCCCGACCGCCACCGACATCGCGTTTGCGCTCGGCGTGCTGTCGCTGCTCGGCAGCCGCGTGCCGGGGTCGCTGAAGGTATTCCTCACCGCGCTCGCCATCATCGACGACCTTGGCGCCGTCGTCATCATCGCGGTGTTCTACACAAGCGGCCTGTCGCTCGCCTATCTCGGCACTGCCTTCGCCGTCATTGCTCTGCTGATCGTGCTCAACCGCATGCGTGTGCTGACGCTGCTGCCCTACCTCGTGCTCGGTGTCGTTCTGTGGGTGCTGGTGCTGAAATCGGGCGTCCACGCCACGCTGGCCGGCGTGGCGCTTGCCCTGACGATACCTTTGAAAGTCTCCCCGGGCATCGGGCATGATCTCGACAATTCGCCGCTGCATCGGCTCGAGCACGGCCTGCACAGAATAGTGCCCTTCGTCGTCATCCCGATCTTCGGCTTCGCCAATGCCGGCGTTTCGCTGGCCGGCCTGAGCGCAGGCACCCTGGTCGAGCCGCTGACGCTGGGCGTCGCCGCCGGCCTCGTCGCCGGCAAGCTGGTCGGCGTGTTCGGCTCTTCCGCGCTTGCCATCCGGCTCGGCTTCGCCGATCTGCCGGTCAATGCCGGCTGGCTGCACATGGTCGGCATTTCGCTGCTCTGCGGCATCGGCTTCACCATGAGCCTGTTCATCGGCCTGCTCGCCTTCGCCAGCAATGTCGAGCTGCAGGACGCGGTCAAGGTCGGCATCCTTGGCGGCTCCTTCATCGCCGCGATCCTCGGCGCCGCCGTACTGCTGGTCGGGCCGGCTGCGAATGGGGCGGACGAGGACTAGACCGGCGGCAGGCCGAAGGCTGCAAACAGTTCGGGCCCGAGCGGCGGCACATAGATCGTCAGGGAAACGATTTTGCCGTCGGCGGGCTCAATGACATGCAGCGAGTGGGGTCGCCATACACGGTCACGATGGTCCAGTGCATAGACCCCGACAGCTGGCTGGCCATTGGCACGGGTGGCCACCGTGCGATAGCCGGCAAAATTGCCCCACACGGTCTCGATGAAATCGCGGATCGTCGCCTTGCGCCCTTGGTACCATTCCCGCCATGGCGGCATGTGGTAAGTGGCGTCCTCCCTCAAGAGTTCGATGAAGCCGTCGAGGTTGGCGGTCTGCCAGGCACGCATGTAGCGTTCGAGCAGCAGGCCCTCCTCCGGACTGGACCGTGACCGCTGCACGGGGCGTCCCTGAGGGTATCGCTCGCCAAGCGTCGCGCGGGCCCGCTGGAAGGCGCTGTTGATCGAAGCGGCCGATCCACCCAGCAATTGCGCCGTCTCGACCGCAGACCACCCCAGCACGTCGCAAAGCAACAGGGCGGCCCGCTGCCTGGGCGGCAGAAGCTGGATCGCCGCGACGAACGCAAGTTGCACCGCTTCACGGGTCCCGTAGCGCGCCTCCGGGCCCGGCTCGCCGTCAACGAGGTCCGGAAGCTCGGCGTCCGGATAGGGCTCCAGCCAGGTGAGCTCGGCAGGCCCGCCGACGGCCCGCCCGTTGGAGGGCGGCCGTTCGGGTTGCTGGAGAATGCGATGCGCCGTCGACCTCGCCTTGATGGCGTTGAGGCAGCTATTGGTGGCGATCGTGTAGAGCCAGCCGCGAACCGAGCCTCGTCCGTCGAACTGCGACCGTGCGCGCCACGCCCGCAGGAAAGTGTCCTGCACGAGGTCGTCCGCCTCGTGCGACGAGCCCATCATCCGGTAGCAGTGGAGCTTGATCTCGCGGCGATGAGCCATTGTCAAGCGCTCGAAGGCCAGCCGATCGAGGACCGGCCGGCCCAATGGCTCAACAGGGCCAGGAGCGTCTGTCATAGGAAGCCCGCGGTGCTGAAGTCGGCTGGCATCCTGCGCGCCTCATGCCGCCGCCGCAAGTCCGCTGCCGCTCACCACGAAGGAGCAGCCTTGCGCCTGGCCGGTGGCGAGCGCGACTACAGCCTGTGCGACATCGGCCGGCGTCTGCATGTCGGTCATGCTCGCCAGGAAGTCCTTCGGGCTAATGCCCATATAGGCCGAAATGCCGTCGATGCCGCGATCGCCGACGCCGGTGCCCGGCATGATGCGCGCCGGCGAAAGCGCCATGAAACGCAGGCCGAAACCAAGTCGGTCCGATTCCTTCTGGCTATGACCGGCGAGGAACAGTTGCATGCGTTTTGCGCCGGCATAGCCGCCAGAGTTCGGCGGCCCGCCGCTGAATGCCGCGCCGCTGGAGATCAGAACCACCCGGCTCCCCGGCTTGAGCCGACCCTGGAGTGCCGCCTTGCAGAACAGGAACGATGCCTTGACGTCCATTTCCCAGTTTGCCGAGAAGTCCTCCCAGCTCTGTTCCTGGACGGGCGCGGACGGAGCGAGGGCGCCGGCGCAGATCACCAGGACGTCTGGTTCAAGCGCGGCGAAAACCGCATCGGGTGCGGTCTCATTGGTGGCGTCGACCGCAAGCGTCTTCACGCCGGATGTCTCCCAGGAGAGCTCTTTCAGGGCGGCTGTGCCACGAGCAACTGCAAGCACTGTTGCCCCTTCGCCAAGCGCGGCTTCCACGATCGAGCGGCCGACACCCCGGCTGCCTCCAATGACGACGACATTCTGACCTTGTAACGATCCCATGGATCACCTCTCTTTCCGCCACCGGACCATTCCAGCGCCTATTGATCAGGACAGCGCAGACAGGCGGAAATCATCGGTGCAAGATCAAAAATCGTCTCGAGGGGATCGGCAGGCCCGCAGAAGGCATGGTCCGATGCCAACGCTAGGTGGCGAGGTGCGAGGCTTGTCGCCGACGCGGCGCACTCCTATTCGCTTTCACCGTCCAGCGCTGGCACCGCCACACCGGCGAGTTCCGCCGCGAGCAGCCGCGATGCACCGGCCCGTGCGATCCTCAGCATCAGCGCCTTGCGTGTCGCCGCCGCCATGCGGTGCTCGGGCGCGTCGCGCAGGATTTCGGCGCCGTAGCCGTCGGAAAGGATAAAACCGCATTCCTGCGGAAAGATCTCCGAGGGCACGCCTGGATGCGTGGCGAAGAAGAATCGGTCGGAATGCAGCCGGTAGTCCGGCCATTTGCGGTCGACCCTGAAATCCTCGATCGAGGATTTGACCTCGATGATCCAGATATCGCCCCGGCGGGTCAGCGCAACGAGGTCGGCGCGGCGCCCGGTCGCCAGCGACAGCTCGGGCAGCACATGCGCGCCCATTTCCTTGAGCAGCCGCTGCACGCCGCGCCTGACCAGCATCGCGCGCTCCGACTGGCGGCCGTCGATAAGTGGGTTGAGAGGGACAGGCGACATGATTGGCATGGCGGCACCATGCCAGATTTTGTTCACGGTTTGAACACGTTTCTTGATGGCGATTATATGGTTGACAAACCCAAACTTTGTAATCGATTATAAGGATGACAGGCCGGCAATTGGACTCATGACGTGGGAAGGCATACATTTGTGCCTGAGAGGGCCTAGCAATGGCTACATACTCGCACAAGGTTGATAGTCCAGCCTCCCAACGAGAGCCGATGACAGCTTCTGTCAGTTGGGCGAACAAGATGGGAACTTGCGACCTCTTTACCGGTTGATAAGCGTGCCCGCCTATGGTCTGAGTACGCAGATTCGCTACGAAACTCGGGAGATCACAAATGACCGCTGCGCTTGAAGCTTTGGTTGCAAAAGCTCAGAAGATTCAGATGACTGAGGGTCAGATGCGTGAGCAGAGGCTGAGCTTTGTCTATGGGAATACCCATATTGAGAACGACATGATCACTCGCGAAATGGTAGCAGCCGCCGACGAGAAAATTACGCGAGAGGAAGCGGCCAAAGCCCGTTAATGAGCGAGGATCGACACAGCCAAGCCGACCCTGTTGAACTCATAACTGACCCCGTCGAAAAAGCCCAACGCGAGGCTGAGAACGGTGTCAGGCAGTTCAAAGAGGCACTGGAGATAGTCCGGGCATCTATACAGGGCGCCGGGGGTAAATTTCGACTTACTCAGTCAATAATTTTGCGACTCCATCAAAAGGCGCTGGAGGGAATTCACCCTCTGGCCGGCACATATAGAAATTCGCCTGTTTATATAGGTAAGAGCAATCACAATCCGCCAGCGCATACGGAGGTGCCCGATCTGGTCGCCGAAATGTGCGGATACGTGAACGAAAATTGGCATATGTCTGCAATCCACTTGGCGGCTTACCTGCTCTGGCGGATGAACTGGATACACCCATTCGCAGACGGCAACGGCCGGACGGCACGCGTCGTCTCTTATGTTGTGCTGAGTGTAAAGCTCGACAGTCTTCTGCCTGGCGCGCCTACAATCCCAGATCTGATCGCGGCAGACAAAAGCCCATATTATAAGGCTCTTGAGGGTGCCGACGATTCGTGGAAGCGAGGCATTATCGCCGTTGCAGACATGGAAGCGATGCTTGAGAATATGCTGGCGATGCAGCTTCTTAAGGCGACCCAAGAAGCCGCGCTATAAGCGATTATCCCCTATCGGTTTCGCGCTTCCGGCGCACCAATTCCTTTATCTGTTCGTTGGTGAGTTTCGGCGCGTGGGCGATCTTGTGCACCACGGCTTCGAAGGCGGCGTCGGACTGATCTGTTTTCAGTTCGCGCGCGGCTTCCTCGAATTTCTCTTTTTGGGTCTTTTCTTTCATGGCCGTCCTATTGCGGCTTTGGGGCCAGCCGTTTCCGCTGCCGCTTAACGTAATCCTCTAGTGCCTCCAAAAGATAGTCATCGACCTCGCCTGTGGCGACCAGTCGAAGAGACTGACCGGGCGATCCCTCCTCTGTAAACACCACGCGTTCATTCGGCGCCACCGCCACGGTTTGAACGGCGGATTGGCGCGCGGCAGGTTGCACTCCGGCACTCATATATTCGGTCATGTCAGCGTCTCCATTTGCGTCACCGTTCGATTCTACGGTGTTTTCCAAGGGGCTGTCATAACTTTCGTATGCGTTCTCTTGCCTGAGAAATGCGCTTGTTTCGGTGTACGCCTTTATCACTGGATCAATCGCACGGTTTTGAAATTCCTCTCGGATCAGAAAGCTGCGGAGCGTTGTGTCCGAGACGTGCCCATCGGGGAAACGGTTCCTTAGAACGGTGAACAACTGCGGCTTGAACGCCGCGGTCAAGAGCGCACTCCCGCGATTCGATTCGGGGCTTGGGTGCAAGATGTCCAAGGCCAACTGAGAGATTCGGACCTCTCCCTTACCGACCTTTTCCAGCAGACCATAGTGAGTTAGTGTAGCAATAGACTTATCTGCTGCTCCGCTACTGCCGCTGTATCCAATTGCGATTGCAACAGAATTCCTATCCATAGGGTTGCGCCTATTTGTCGAGAAAACTTTCTCTGCTTGCTTCAAAGCGGCTGGTAGGGAGAAGTTAGGGTAACCGGGACTCCGCAAACGTGACATTTTTGGCTCCTTTTGTGCTCGAGCCGCCTTATACACTCTTGCATTGGATGAAGCAATCCGAGGCTACGGGCATCGAAGCAACGGAGCAACCATCTTGACGCGCAATTTCGACAGGGCCATAAACGAGGGGCGGGATTCGCCGCCAACATGATTCTGAAAGGATCGGGAATGATAAGACCTGCTTAGCCCCTCGCGTTCTGGCCATTGGCATCAGAGGGGAGACTAAGAGAAAGCCGCCAATCCCGGTTGCACGGGACGGCGGCTCTAGATGACCAAGCAATCGAGAAAGAGGCGGTAGCCCCTGCGACGCTAGGAACACTCCACCCCTAGATTCGCATCTCTGCCGCCCCTTTTCAAGGCCCCTCGCCTGAAAGAGGTGACGTAATGGTTTGGGTATGCCCCTACCAGCGCTTCCGCTTTGGCCGCACCGAATTCGTTTGCGGCCATTATCGCAGCCGATAAGACCGGCGCCAGCGGCGTAGCCGCCTAGCCGTCCGTTCAACCAAACTCGCCGGGGATTTAGGTCCCCGGCTTTTTCTTTCGCCTTGTGTATCGCCAGTAAGGAAATTCGAGTTGAACCGGCTTTCGGAAGTGCGTTCGCTTTTCGTCAAGCAGGTCTATGATAGGTGAGGCGCTTACCAGCAGCACCCTTCAACGCGATGAAAGCGCGGGTGCCGTCATCAACGCCCAAGGCAATGCGGTTGCTGTAGCGGAAGTCGAATTCGGCGAGGTAGCGGTGCAGGTGATGCTCTGCACAGTGCTGATAGACGCCCTTCATGCCGCGCTTGAAGATCGAATAATAGCCTTCGACGGTGTTGGTATGGATGGTGCCGCGAACGTATTCGTCCTTGGAATGAGTGACGAAATCGTGCGAGGCGAATTCCTGGCCCACGCGGCGATAGATACCGGCCTCATCAGTCATCAACGCGCTTTCCTTGGCGATGTTGGCGCGGACGATTGGCATGACAGTGCCAATACGGGCGGTATCGACATGGAAGGAGCGAGCGCGACCGCCGCGCTCGACAAGCGTAACGACAGTGTTCTTGTGAGCGCCGCCACCACGCTTGACCGTGGTGCCCTTGAGGCGTCCGGTGTACGTCTCGTCTACTTCGACGGTCTTGCCGTTGCCGCCAAGTGGGGAGAGATCGCCAGACGCCATTACAAGGCGAATGCGGTGGCACAGGAACCAAGCGGCTTCATAAGTGCATTCGAGTATGCGGTGCATCTGGTGAGCGCTGACGCCCTTCTTAGAGGCGCACATAAGGTGGATAGCCTGTAGCCACTTGGTGAGCGGCAAATGGCTTTCTTCGAAGATCGAACCCATGCGGACGGTGAACTGCGAACGGCAAGCGCCGCACTTGTAAAGACCATGACGCTCGACGCCGTTCGGGTTCTTCTTGGAAGGCTTGGTGCGGACGCCCTTCAATTTGTAGTGCTTGTCCACGGAACCGCACTTTGGACAGACCGGGCCATTCGGCCACAAGATCGCCTCGACATGCTCGAAAGCCTTGGCTTCGTCGTGGAATTCGGGGCGGGACAGAACGGACATGGCGATAACTCCTTGGAATCGTTATCGCCTATCGGTTTGGGTTTGTCAACCGGATAATCGCCTTCTTGATGGCGATTACCTGCCTGACACACCAACCTGGAAAACGGCTGGCATTCCGAGTCTCGCCACGGCATATCGGTCCCATGATCGAGCGTCGTGGCCTTGGTGCATTTGCAGTTGGAACTGGTGTTGGTTCGCTTGGCGGCTTGATCGGCCTTGGCGGTGCAGAGTTTCGTCTGCCGATCCTGATCGGTCTGTTTCGATTTGCCGCCCTTGAGGCCGTGATCTTGAACAAGGCCGCCAGCTTGGTTGTCGTCGCTACGGCGCTGCCATTCCGGGCCACCGCGGTGCCGCTAGCCTCGGTAGCCGCACAATGGCCGGTCATACTCAATCTCTTGGCTGGGAGCCTTCTAGGCGCCTGGTTTGGGGCAGGATGGGCAACGCGCCTCACCTCCGCAACGCTTTACAAGGTGATAGCCGCGCTGCTGATCCTTGTCGCGATTGTCCTGGTTTTCGGCCATGAACCTGGTGCTGCAGGATTGCAATTGGTCACCGGAGCCGCGTTGATCGTTGCTGGGATCATTGCAGGGTTTGCCATCGGCGTCGTGGCATCCCTGCTGGGCGTGGCTGGCGGTGAACTGCTCATCCCGACACTTGTCCTTCTGTTCGGTGCCGACATCAAGCTGGCGGGCTCTCTGTCGCTGGCGGTAAGCCTGCCGACGATGCTGGTCGGCTTCATGCGCTACAGCCGCGACCAAAGCTTTTCGGTCATCGGCAGGAACAAGGCGTTCTTGCTGGCCATGGCTGCAGGTTCGATTGTCGGGACATATATCGGTGGGCAGTTGCTTGGAGTGGTCCCCGAGCAAATCCTGCTCCCGCTGCTGGCGGCAATTCTGGTGATCTCAGCCTACAAGATTTGGCGGCACGAATAGCACCACCGGAGCTGGCGCTTGGGTCTCTTCGCGCTGACGGCACACAGGCTCATTGATCCGCCGCGATTATCCCTTTGAAGGGGTCAGGCCTCCCATCCGCGTCCGCCATCTCGATCGCAACCGGCACGCCTTGGCGCATCGCCGCGCAACCTTCACACCTGTGCGGACACGACTTTATCATCTGGCAGCGCCGCCCCCGCAATATCCTCCAGGATCGGGCAGCCCGGCCGGTCGTCGCCGTGGCAGGAATTGATCAGCTTCTGCAAGGTCGAGCGCATCGACTGCAGTTCGCGCACCTTCTCCTCGATTGCCGTTACATGCGCGGCGGCGATCTCGCGCACGTCATGGCTGGCGCGGCTGCGGTCCTGATAGAGCGCCATCAGCTGGCGGCAGTCGTCGATCGAAAAGCCGAGATTGCGCGCGCGGCGCAAAAACGTCAGCCGGTGGATGTCGTCGCCCGAATAGTTGCGGTAGCCGTTGCCGGCGCGCCGGACGGATCAGGCCGATCTCCTCATAGTAGCGGATGGTCTTGGCCGGCACGCCGGAACGCTGGGCGGCGTCTCCGACATTCATGACAGTTCCTCGACTTCCGGCCGCTTGGCGGGCGCCCATTGAATTCATTACATAATCTTCAGATAGCCGTTGCCGAAAAGCCACAGTTGCGGTCTTACCGGCATGTAAGCCCCTGCATATAGGCATCGCCCGCTTGGCAAGCAAAGCAAATGCCAGCATGAATGATGGTGACAAAGCGGCCGTAACGAGCCGCTCTATTTCGGGCGGGGCATCGGACCTTTTCATGCGCATGAAGTCATTCGCAATCGTCGCGGCACTTGCGCTGTCGACGGCTATTGCTGGTTGCAGCACCATCGGCTCGCAGATCTTCACCAACAACTATGGCCCGATGACCGATGCGGGCTATCAACTGCCGCGCATTCCGATCGAAAAGGTGCCGTTCAAGTATCGCCGGCAGGTCGTTAGCTATGACACCAATGAGAAGCCGGGCACCATCGTCGTCGATACGCAGAACAAGTTTCTCTATTACGTCATGGGCGGCGGCGAGGCGATGCGTTACGGGATCGGCGTCGGCCGCGAGGGTTTTGAATGGCGTGGCACCGCACGTATCGCGGTGAAGCGCGAATGGCCGACCTGGACGCCGCCTTCGGCGATGATCAAGCGCCAGCCGGAACTCGCCAAATTTGCCGGCGGCATGGATCCCGGATTGACCAACCCACTTGGCGCACGCGCCCTGTATCTGTTCAACAAGGGCGGCGATTCGGGCTACCGGCTGCATGGCAGCCCGGAGTGGAACTCGATCGGCAAGGCGATGTCGTCGGGCTGCATCCGGCTGATGAATCAAGATATTATCGACCTTTACGACCGCACCTCGGTCGGCGCCAAGGTTATCGTTCTCTAGAGCTCATACGCGGACCGTCTAGGCAACAACTGACGTCCCAAAACAGAAAACCGGGCAATTCGGCCCGGTTTTTTGTTTTGGCTCGTGCGCGAATTGTTCCTAGTACCTCTGCACAGAGGATATGACGGGTTGGATGGATTGCAGCGGCGGTAGGCTGTTGTGGTCGATGAGCAGTTCGATGCTTCGTGCAACACCAGGCTGCCTGCGGATAAGGCCTAAGCGCTCAAGGGTCAGCACCATCTGGTGGACTGAAGGCGGGGTGACGCCGAAATAGCGCTGCATGTCGCGTTCGGCCGGCGGCTGGCGGTTGACCTGCATATAAGCCCAGATGAAGGCGAGATACTGACCCTGTTTGTCGGTGAATTGGGGGGCGTCCGGCGGATGCCCGTCAAGTATTTGATTCATTTGTCGATTCATCCGGAACCTTGGCAATCGAAGGAGGCCTTCCGGATGAATGTACGCTATCGCGTCGATCTCGACCAACCCGAGCGTGATGAACTCACAGCGATGCTGGCAGGCGGCAGGCATCCGGCGCGCAAGCTCAAGCGGGCGCAAATCCTGCTCGCCGCCGATGCCGGCCTGGGTGATGAGGCCATTGCTGCGACAGTGGTGGTCGGCGGCTCCACCGTCTATCGCACCAAGCGCCGTTTTGTGGACATCGGTCTGGAGGCGGCGCTCAGCGAAGAGCCGCGCCCCGGCGCGGAGCGCAAGCTGACGGGCAGGGAGGAAGCCCTGCTGGTCGCCACGGCCTGCTCGAACCCGCCACCGGGCCGAGCCCGCTGGACGCTGGAGCTGCTGGCCGATGAGTTCGTCAAGTTGACCGAGCACGAACAGCTGTCGCGCGAGACGGTGCGCCGTCGCCTGGCCGAGAACGATCTCAAGCCTTGGCGCAAGGACATGTGGTGCATTCCCAAGGTCGACGCGGAGTATGTTGCGCGCATGGAGGATGTGCTCGATCTCTACACCGAAGCCTCCGATCCGCAGCGGCCGGTGGTGTGCTTCGACGAAAGCCCGACCCAGCTCATCGGCGAGGTGCGCCAGCCGATCCCGCCCGCGCCGGGCCGGCTGGAGCGCTACGACTGCGAATACAAGCGCAACGGCACCGCCAACCTGTTCGTCTTCCTCGATGCACACCGATCCTGGCGCAAGGTGAAGGTCACCGATCGGCGCGCGGCAGACGACTTTGCCCACTGCATGCGCGATCTCGCCGATCTCCATTACCCGCAGGCCGAGCGCATCCGCGTCGTCCTCGACAATCTGTCGACCCACACGCCCGCCGCGCTCTACCAGAGCCTGCCGGCGTCAGAGGCGCGACGTATCCTCCGACGGTTGGAGTTCCATTACACGCCCAAGCACGCCAGTTGGCTCAACATGGTCGAGATCGAAATCGGTGTGCTGCGCAGCCAGTGCCTCGACCGCCGTATCGAAAGCCGCGCATGCCTCGTCGCCGAGGTCGCCGCTTGGGAACACCAGCGAAACGCCAGTGGCGCCCGCAATTGGATGTTCTCGACCGAGCAGGCCCGTCTCGAAATGGCCAAAACCTATCCAAAGCCAACCGCCAAAGAGTCAGAATCTCTGTGCAGGGGTACTAGACGTTTGTCTCTCAAGAGACCTGTTCGACCTGCTGCACCTCGGGCACAAAATGCCGGAGCAGGTTCTGGATGCCGTGCTTCAGCGTCGCCGTCGACGACGGGCAGCCGGCGCAGGCGCCCTTCATGTGCAGGAACACGGTGCCGTTCTCGAAACCGCGGAAGGTGATGTCGCCACCGTCCTGGGCGACCGCCGGGCGCACCCGCGTGTCGAGCAGCTCCTTGATGGTGATGACCAGTTCCTCGTCGGCCTTGTCGTAGAATTCGCCGGTCTGGCTGGTCTCGGCGGCGGGGCCGGCCTTGGCCATCACCGGCGCGCCGGACATGAAGTGTTCCATGATGGCGCCGAGGATCGCCGGCTTCAGATGCTGCCAGTCGGGGCCGTCCTTGGTCACGGTGACGAAATCATAGCCGAAGAACACGCCGGTCACGCCGGGGATCTCGAACAGCCTGCCGGCCAGCGGCGAAGCCGCGGCAGCGCTATCGGCATCGCGGAAATCGGCGGTGCCTTCGACAAGCACTTCCTTGCCGGGCAGGAACTTCAATGTCGCCGGATTTGGCGTCGATTCGGTCTGGATGAACATGGATGTCTCCGTGCCCCTTCGGGCAGATAGTTTGGAATAATTCTAAATAAGCCTTATCGGCAGGACATTCAAGCGAAAGGCATCGCCGGAAATGGCTGGCTGGGAGAAAGTTTTTGCGGTCTTCTGCAACATACTTTGAGGTGTGTTGAGATTCAGGTCAGGCCGCGCCGAGAATGGTGGATTCCGAGAACCGGAGCGGAGCGTACTTTTGGGTACGTGAGCACCGGAAGCGCAGGAAACCGCCGTTCGCAGGCCGGCCTCACCTGAATATCAACTTACCTTAGGCCAGGCTGTCGATTTCTTCGTCCGACAGGTTCTGCGGCACCACCGTCACCGGGATTGGGAAGGCGGCGCCCTTGCCGGCGACCGCGCCGACCAGCGGACCCGGCCCCTCCTTGCCGGCTCCGGCCGCCAGCACGAGGATGGCGATATCCTGGTCTTCCTCGATCAGTTTGTGGATCTCTTCCGTCGGCTTGCCTTCCCGCACCACCAGTTCCGGCTCGATGCCGAGCTTTTGGCGCACCTTATTGGCATAGCTGTCGAGTGCGGCGCGCGCGGTGGCGGTGGCCTCCTCGCGCATGATCTTCTCGACGCCCAGCCAATGCTGGAAATCGTCTGGCTCGATCACATAGAGCAGCACCAGCACGCCGCTGGTGCTCTGCGCGCGCTTCGAGGCGTAGACGACGGCCCGTTCGCATTCGGGGGTGTCGTCGATGATCGCCAAAAACTTGCGGCGGTGGCCGGCTTCGCGGCTGAGGCGTTTGGAGACCATTTTCTACCTTCGATGGTTTCGGTCGCAATCTGCCACCGCCACAGCCCGGCCGCAAGCGACCGGCGGATGTAGCGATGTCGGGTGCGTCAGTGCGTCTTGTGCGCGTCCAAATGGACGCGCGGCGCTGTAAGGTTCAGCTTTGCAGCAGGCCGATGATGTCGCGAACGGTCTTCATCGTCGCCTCGGCCAAGGCGCCAGCGCGTTCGCCGCCATCGCTGAGCACCGCGTCGACATAGGCGCGGTCGTCGGAAATGCGGCGCATTTCGCCGGCGACCGGCGCCAGCTTTTCCACGGCAAGGTCGGCCAGCGCCGGCTTGAACACCGAAAACTGTTGGCCGCCGAACTCCTTCAGCACCGCCTCCTTCGATATCTCGGCGAGACCCGCATAGATGCCGACGAGGTTTTCGGCTTCCGGCCGGCCGGCCAGGCCGTCCAATTCCCCAGGCAGCGCCTCCGGGTCGGTCTTGGCCTTGCGGATCTTCTTCGAGATGCTGTCGGCATCGTCGGTCAGATTGATGCGCGACAGGTCCGACGGGTCCGACTTCGACATTTTCTTCGAGCCGTCGCGCAACGACATGATGCGCGCCGCCGGTCCGCCGATGATCGGTTCGGTCAGCGGGAAATAGCCGTTCACCGTCTCCTCGCCGACCTTCATCTCGACGCCGACGCCAAGGCCGGCGATACGGTCCGAAAAGTCGTTGTTGAATTTTTGCGCGATGTCGCGGGTCAGCTCCAGATGCTGCTTCTGATCATCGCCGACCGGCACATGGGTGGCGCGGTAGACGAGGATGTCGGCCGCCATCAGGCTCGGATAGGCAAGCAGCCCAAGCGAGGCGTTCTCGCGATCCTTGCCGGCCTTGTCCTTGAACTGAGTCATCCGGTTCATCCAGCCGATGCGGGCCACGCAGTTGAAAATCCAGGCGAGCTCGGCGTGCTGCATGACCCGCGACTGGTTGAAGACGACGTGCTTCTTCGGGTCGATGCCGGAGGCGAGAAACGCCGCGGTGATCGAACGCGTTTGATCCTTGAGATCGTCATGGACAAGCTGCGCGGTCAGCGAATGCAGATCGACGACGCAATAGATGCAATCGGAGGTGTCCTGCAGGGCGACGAATTTCTTGATGGCGCCGAGATAGTTGCCGAGATGCAGATTGCCGGTCGGCTGGACGCCGGAAAAGACGAGTGGCTTGAAGGCGGGCTGCTTGAAGGCAGGCTGATTGAAGGCGGGCTGATTGCGGTCAGTCATGGTGTTTCCCTGGCTTGTGGAGGGCCGTTTCGCGCGCGGCGAAAGTCTTTCGACGGCGCGCTTATGGACGAGAGCGGGGAGCGGATCAAGAGGCAGGAGATCGCGCAGAGCCCATTGCTTTGAGCTGAATGCTTGTCCGATGTTGTCGGGCGTCGCGCCTGTTGCGCCTGTATCTTGACCTGACAGGTTGGCGCCGCCCCTCATTGTCCTGCCGGACATTTCTCCCCGTATAGAGACGGGGAGAAAGACGCCGTTGTCCGAACCGGATAGATAGGTAACAGAATGGACCGATTGCATGGGTGACAGTTTTCTTGTCCGCCGGGAGGACCGGCGATGGTTTGGCGAGAGA